>JBKPKC010000474.1:0-8298 GCA_046765595.1 Nitrospirota bacterium | reverse complement strand
GCTTTATGCCACGGGAGGACAGGTCTTCGTGGGAGGAATTCGACCATCAACGGTCGGGCGCAGCTGCTTGCCGTCTTCGAACGGAAACCAGTCAGATCGACGGCGAGCAGCAGATCAGGCTGCTTGGAGGCGCCGCACGAGTGCGGCAAGATCGTCCAATTTGGAGAGGAAATGGCGCCGCTGTGCCGGAGTCGCCGAGCGATCGAGCGTGATCACCAAGCCCGTGATGTGTCGGCGCAGCTGATTGGTGAGTTCGGCGAATTTGGGATCCGTATCTTGATCCTGATGAACAAGCCAGTCCTCGAGCCGTACTTGCGTCTGGTCGCTCTGCCTGGATTCGAATAATTCGACGAGTTGTTCATGACGGTATGCCCGGTGGGCGTACCAGGCAGGCCAGGTGTCCGGGAACTGCGTCGTCAGTTTGGTGATGTCCTGTTCCTGCTGAGCCGACAAAGGGCCCATCCATTCTCTGGCCCATCCAAGAATACGTTCGGTCCGTTTGCTCTGCCGTTTGGCGGTATCGTCGCGAAGGAGATCCTCATCGCGTGCCAGCCGTGCTTGTAGCGCCTGCTTGAGCTTTGCCACCTGAGGGTCGTGGACCTGGCGCACGAATTCGACTCCGTCGGACACGAAGCGGGCGAAGAGATCGGCTCGCAGTTGGTCATACTGGACAAACGCCCAGTCAAGATCGTCGGCCGTCAGCCCGTCCGTCGCACGGTCCTTCGCCTGCCGGATCACCGCTTCGTAGCGGGGCAGCGCTTCACGGCGGTGATGCGCCAGGATACCGCTCAATCGCGACGACACGAATGTCTTTTGCGAGCGATTGAGACCGAAATAGCCGTCAATCTGCCGCGCAATCAGCCAATCCGCATGATTATAGAGCAGGGATGTCGCTGCACAGCCGGCGAACGCGAGGGACGCAAGCAACAGTATGGTGAGCAGGACGCGTCCTGCGCGAGAGATCATCACGGTTGTGATTGCCTTACGGATGAATTGAGGAGGATACAATCAACATACCACATGACCGTGCAACGTGCTAGAGGCGCTGGGACGATGGAAATAGGCTCAATTATTCCTATATTTCAACGCAACCAATCAACCTCTTTCTTAGCTTGTCATCGAGACGCTAAGCGGCTGAAGTGGTGTTTCATCGTGCTGACTTTGGTCACGTAGGCCTGCACGTCGTGATCCCCGCAGCGCTGTTGCGGCGCGAGTCGAAACCCCCGTGTGACATAGAGCTGACCGGCCGACGATCCGCACAGGTGGATGATTGCCGCGAGGTCCTGTTTGCGCTGAAGGGTCGTCGAGCGCGAGCCCAGCGCTTGCGAGACCTGACGGTCAAGCAGAGCCGCGGTCAATTCGATCGCATGACTTGGAAGCACACGTGTGTATAAGCGGTTGAACCAGCAGGAGCGCACATCGTGCCAGGGGCCGTCTTCGGCGACGACATGGTCGTGAATGCAATAGCGCTTGGCCGTCTGAAACGTACCGGACGTAATCTGGTACATCCCCACGGCACTCGAGGCCGGCTGGTACCACTCGAGAGGATTCCACGACGCGCGCCACCGCCAATAGGTGCGCGCGACGGGGTTTCCGCTGCCTTCGACTTGCGCCAGGGCGGCAAGGAGCTCCGGCGTGACCGTGCTGGTGGCGTGCTCGCGAAACAGGGACCCGTACTCGCGCCAGGTTGCCGCAAGGCTCTTGTCCAAGGCATTGTCCAAGGGAAACAACAGCTCCGTCGGTTTATGGATCGCATGATAGAGCCAGTTCAGGGCCAGCCAGCACATAAGAATCAATGCCGCCGCGACGGGCAGGCTCACAACCGGATGCGAGGCCCAGACGGCGCGCAGGAAGACGCGTCCCTCCCGCCCCCGCCGGCGTACAAACCGCCAAAACGTCTTTGGTCGGCGGCGGGATGGTTGGCGATGCGAGCGGTGATTGGAGCGGGGAGACATGAGGGGAGACTAGCAGAAAAATGAAAAGAGGTCTTTTAGGAAATTGAAATGGCGTTGCGGGTCGAATATTGCTGGCTGGCGTGAAGCTCGATCGCATCACGTTGAGCCATGAGAGAACGAAGGCAAAACAACGGATCCTTGACGAGCCGTTAGTCGGAGCGTACGTTTCTCTCATGAAGAAAGACCGTTGGCTCTGTGGGGCTGCGCTCGTATCAGGCATTTTCGTGTGGATGCTCATTTCCTCCCTTTCCGGCAGACGAGAGGCGTGGGACTCGGGACTCTATTTCACGTTCGGAATACCTGTTCTGTGTCTCGTTTCCGGGGTGCTCGGCTACGCGGCGCCCGAGCGTCCGTGGAGATGGGGATGTGTGCCGCTTCTCGGCCAAGGTGTTTGGATGTGTGCCACTCAAGGATTCGGCAATCTGTTCCCGCTTGGAGTCATGGCGCTGGGCCTCTTCGCCGTTCCCTCTATCGTGACGGCGAAGATTGGCGCAACGATTTCACATCGTTTCACGCGAGATCGTAGGTAGCGATGACCGTCCGCAGCGTCCTCTTGTGACGAAGCTCAATTGACACATACCCGACTGACTCGGTTTTGATCCCAGCCGAAGCCGTGTGGCCGTACAGATGGCGATTACACTGTTCAGTCGCCTCGCCTGCGGAGACCCTCCGCCCTATGCGCTTTCCCGTCGGGCTGATCATCGTGCTATGTCTCAGTGGTTGCTTCGCGACGATGGAGCAGCGGTGGGAAGCGTTCGACGCGGATCGGAAAGCTGAAATCGGGGTGAAAACGACTACTACGTCCGCGAGTGGGGCAAGCCGGCCAAGCGTGAGAAATCGCAGGAGGGAGCAGAGACCTTGACCTGGTCATTCTCAGGGTATGGTGGAGCGCAAGGCTGGCGAAAGACGTTGATGTTCAGCCCGGATGGAGTGTTGAAGGGCTTTTTGGCCGCGATTATTGGCCCAAGGACAATTGAATCTTGGTAGCGTGGAGTTGCGCCTGTTCGCCAGACCCTAGAATCGCCGCTTCTTTGCATCTTATAATCGGAGGAAGACCCGTTCTACCGCGCAGGTTGCCAGGGAGGGTTCGATGCGAATTCTGATCGCCGTCGATGAATCCGAAAACTCTCATCGCGCCGTCCAATACGTGGGAGCGCTGCTGCGTCGGACTCCGGAGGTCACCGTCACGCTCTTTCACGTCCTCAAACCCATGCCTCGCGGGCTGCTCGAGCATGGCGGGTCAGAGAATCCCGCTGCTGAAGCCCAATTGAGCGACCAATTGCGCAAGGATCAAGAAGCCTGGATCCGACAGGAAGCAGAGTCCGAGTGTCCATTCCTGATCACCGCAGCCGAGACGCTGACGCAAGCTGGGTTCGATCGGAGCCGGGTGGCGCTTCGTATCGGCCATGAGGACGATATCGCCAGAAACATCCTCGAAGAGGCGCAGAACGGCAAGCATGGAACCATCGTCGTGGGCCGGCATGGTTCATCCGGAATGAAACGGCTTTTCGGCGGCGGCGTGACCGACCAATTACTGAGAGACGCGAAGGGCTTTGCGATCTGGGTCGTGGAATGAGGGTTATAAGAACAGTCAGACGATCTGCCTCAGGTGCACAACGATGAAGGCCCCGTTCACGCTCGGCGCTGTCGGGCACTTCGGACTGGCGGTACGCGATCCGCGGCGCAGTGCTCAATGGTTCATGCGCGTGCTCGGACTGCGCAAGGAGTTCGAGTTCGAAGACGGCGTTGCGGTAGGCAACGAGAACGTCACCATTGTTTTCTCAAAAGGCCGACCATCGCCCAAGACCATCGGCCACATGTCCTTTCATGTGCCGTCGATGGCCGTGCTGCGAAAGGCGCTCGCGCATCTGAAGAAGCAGAAGGTCGAGATCGAGGATCCGGGCGACGAGGTCGGCCCGGAAGCGCCGGGCTCACCCAACATGGGCCTATGGTTTTACGATCTCGACGGCTACCGTTGGGAACTCTCCGTTCAAGGCGGCAAGTAGAAGCCCTGCCCGCCGATCGGCCGCTATTGCGGTCTCTTGCCCATCCACTGTTGACGTCTCACCGGTGAGAGGGTAGGGTCCGTCGGAAGGCGGATCGGTGTATAGGGATTGGTCGGCTGATCGAAGGACGCGAGAGTTGGAGCTCCTGCCATGCTGAACACGTTGGCGCTCTTCACTGC
Source organism: Nitrospirota bacterium (assembly GCA_046765595.1). Lineage (GTDB taxonomy): Bacteria > Nitrospirota > Nitrospiria > Nitrospirales > Nitrospiraceae > Nitrospira_C. The sequence goes on along the minus strand of JBKPKC010000474.1, from coordinate 4,158 downwards.
AATGCTTGTGCTCATATCCGGCTGTGCATCCTCCAAGGTGCCACGCCCCAAACAGGAAGTGACGGCAAGCTCTTATCGAAACAATCCAGCCAAGGGATTCGTAGTGCTCTCGGCCCTGTGGGGCCGTACTTGGAATTGCGGGCGATTCGTGAACGGACAATTGTGGTCCTTTGGCTTCGACCGGCTGCCAACCGACACCACGGCGGACGATGCCGCGGCCGAGGTGGCCTTAGAAGGCTCTCCGTACTATGGAGGCGGGCCTGCCACTAACTACGTCCTGGCATTGGATCCTGGCGAGTACGCGCTGACGATCTTTTCTGTGAAGGTGGCTACATCGGCGACTGATTCGAAGACCGTGAGCGTGGGCAGGGCGCGACTGTTTGAAGAAGGCCGGCCGATCGGTGGGACGTTTATCGTGAAGGCAGCAGAATTGGTCTACATCGGGCATTTCGGCTTGGACTGCTACAAGGAACCGACCATTTGGCGGTATTATCCGGGAGGACAGGAAGGGTTCGAGCACTACAAACAGGTGATCAAAGAGCAATACCCTTTTCTGGATGTCGGAAAGATGCAGTTTCGATTGTTTAAGACCTCTCACCTCGGCCGGGACTACGTACTGCCCTAAAACCGGAACGGGTATCGACTGCTATTTCAGCGACACATCATCTTGGTGTTGCAAAGGAGATGCAATGACGCAGATTACTGAAGTGGCTCCCGATCTCTTTCGGCTTTCGACGTTCGTCGCGCCATTCAACCTGCAGTTCAGCCAGTTTCTCGTCCGCGACGACGAGCCCCTGTTGTTCCACACCGGCCCCAAGGCGCTATTTTCCGTGGTGAAAGAGGCGGTGGCGTCGCTCATCGATGTTCGGACTCTCAAGTGGATTGGCTTCAGCCACTTTGAGGCTGACGAGTGCGGGACGTTGCCCGAGTGGCAGATGCTTGCGCCGTCCGCGACTGCCGTCTGCAGCCTCGTCGGCAAGCTGGTGAGCGTCGATGATTGCCTCTCCGTGCGTCCGGCCAAAGGTCTCACGGATGGCGAGGTGCTTGACACCGGCCGGTACCGATTTCGGTTTCTCGCGACGCCTCATGTGCCGCACTGCTGGGAGGCCGGCCTCCTGCTCGAGGAGACCCACCGGACGCTGCTCTGCTCGGATTTGTTCCACCAAGTCGGCGACGTCGAACCGGTGACGGAGTCGGACATCATCGGCCGATGCCGTCAGGTACTCGTCGAATATCAGGAGGGGCCGCTCGCAAACTATCTGCCGGACTGCACGCTGACGGATCCGACGCTCAAACGCCTGGCCGCGCTGCGCCCAAGGACGCTGGCCACCATGCACGGATCCGTGTATGTGGGAGACGGCAATCAAGCCCTTCTCGATTTGGCGGGCGTCTTTCGGGATGTGCTCGACCCCTCCGGTCGCGTGTCTCGCTAGCCGTTGCGTGGGCTACGGCCGTGCCCAATGGCAGCGGCTCGGAGCGGATGGATCGACGGACGGAGGCACGACGGCAGGAAGCCCTTCGGTTGCTGCGCGGTCATCGAGGCGATAGTCGTCTTCAAACCAGCGGCGCTGCATGGCCGCGAGCCGGCCTGATTCTTCCAACTCAAACAAGAGATCATTCACCAGCCAGTGCAGACGGAAACTCCTTTCAGACATCACCACGGTAAACAACTCACGGTTCAGCAGAAACGGACTCCCGTCGGTCAGGACGACAGGTCGCCACGACTGTAATGACTCTTCCCGTTTCAAAAGGAAGTCGAGCACCGGTTGCTTGCCGAGAATGATGTCGGCAGGAGGATCCGCGTGTTGCCACGCGCCGGCGAGAGAATCACAGAGAAGAAGACGCGCGCCCTTCAGGTTTTCCGTGGCATAGAAATGCGCTGACCGTCCTTCCTGTACGGCTACAATCAAGCCGTCCAAGGCTTGTCTGCGCCGTTCGAGCGTGCCGTTATGCGCCGCCGCCGGCGAGAGGGCGGCTTGGACTTGTTCGACGACCTCCGGGCGCCGGGCAACCGCACCGAGACCCGATCGGGGATAGTACGGCGCAGAATACGCCAGGCCGGCCGATTTCAGATGGGGAACATTATAGGCGACCGACGAGACGAAAAGGTCGAGCTGTCCCTCGGTCAGGAGTCTGAAGAGATCGCGAAAGTGCACGACGTGAGGCACGACGGCGATCGGTTTGCCGCCGCAGTACTTGGAGAGCACGGTGCCGAGCTGTTGCACGAGCTCGAGATCCAATCCAGTGACCGTCGGTCCCTCTGGACGCTTGACGACCGGAAAGACGAAGGGCGGGTACGGTTCGACGGAGATACCGACGTGCAAGCGGCCATGACGGCACACGACGTCGACTCCGTCCGAAGCTTCAGGCATGGCCGTCACGAGTTCTGCGGCATCGATGAGCAATCCGCATCCCTGGAGCCATCCCGTCACCACGATGAGCAGAGCCAGGCCATGAACATGGTTCAGGCCATGCCGAGCGGTTGTCATGCGCGCCTTGGTCGAACCGCGATTCATCAAAAGAAAAATCCGGTGGTGAACAGGAGCTGCCGCTCATTGCTGCCTTCGCCGTCGAAATTCAACCCATAGACAAAATAGCCGAGCGTGAATTCGAGGGCGATGCTGTGGCCGACGGGAAAACGTACGCCGATATCCGCCCCGTACAAGTACGTCGGAGCGCGGCTCCCCGGCCCCGCGACGACGGCTCCCCCGATCACTCCCACGAAGGGAACGGCTCGATCTTCCAGTGGACCAAACAGGATGTGTCGGAGTATTCGGTTGATCGGCTTTCCGGAGGGAAAGTCGAGGATGTCAAAAAAATTATTCCAGCGGGGATTCGCATAGATCGAATGCACGTCCGCTTTGAGCGTGCTGGATGCATGGCCGAAGTATTGATAGGTGGCCCCGACTTCAAAGTTCCCGTAGGTCAATGCGGTCAAGCCGGCTTGTACGGCGATCTCCCGGTCGTTCGGCGTGAAGGCTTGCCGAAGCGCGATATCGACGTTGAAGGGGCGTAGCGGCAGGATTTCCAGTCGTTGTTGTGCATGGACGTGGGAGGGGATGTTGACCCACAGAAGTGCGGCCGCGACCCAGTTGTGTAGGATGAGCCAACGACAGATCGACCCCACGATGCCCGCGTTCCGTCGGCCCATGGAAGCTCACAGCCTTGATGAGCCGCTGTTTCATCCCGTGCGGTCTCAAACAGACGGAGCAAAAAGCAACGATGATGCCACTTCCGATGCGGTCTGCCGGCATCTGTGACATTGTCCCGAGGGCTTGATTTACCGGAAAATCGGGCGAGGGCGCCTGAGAGAACGCCGGCCACTGGAGGAAAGGAGACAAAAAATGTCGCCGATTAGTTCATTATTGATGGACGGATCTCATGGGGGATGGGGACCGATGGCCGCGGTCAGCAGAGGCGGCCAGCGCCGCCTCTGCGTCCATGATGGTCACGCTGACGGGAGGAGGAAATAGATGACGATGGCCATGATTGGCGCCCCGATGTACAGCGCTTTTTTTCCGAAGGCATCCCATAACCCATAGGCGAGGATTCCCCAGATCAGCGTGTAATACAGTGTGGCAATTCCGCGATATCCCCCTAGATGCGCCTCTTCTGCCCAGACAAGCCCGGGCCAAGACGACAGCAGAGCAACGGCGAGATGCAGCAGCGCTTTCATGAAGCCTCCTTTGGTGTGATCGTGTGGTGCGAGGGCATTTCCTGTTCGGCGTTCGATCATGGCGCCTGTCGGCAGAACGTCCAGCTATCGCCTTCTCTTGCCTCCTTGGAGATGTCGGAACACATCAGTCACCGGAACGTGCTTCCCTCGAGACCGCGTTGATTTGGGCGGTCTCCTCTGCTGGAGGAGGAGCCGGGCTGAGCGAGATCCGCTTCAGAAGCGGATCTCGCTCCTGTGCGGCCCAAGTCGCTGTCTATGCGCTTGAGTACGTCAGTGGGAGTCGGAGGACCGGTCGGGAGCAGCCTGCTCAGGTCGGACGACTTCGACTCATCGAGAAAGGGGAGCGTGGGTGCAGAGATCGGTCGATCCGGCGAACGGAGGTCGATCGCCCCGCCGATCCTGTCCATTTGCGCTGAAGCAGGCAGCACGAAGAAGGTCAACCAGAGGCAGCCAAGAACCACACGCATGAGCGAACCCATACC
>JBKPKC010000473.1:0-4698 GCA_046765595.1 Nitrospirota bacterium | reverse complement strand
CTGAACTACGGAGGTTTTTGCCGGATCGCCGGTTTTCAGGCAGGCTGTAGATCGCTCAGCCGGACCGAAATGAGCTGTGAGATTCCGGGCTCTTCCATCGTCACGCCGAAGAGCGAATCGGCGATCCCCATCGTCCGCTTGTTATGGGTGATGACCATGAACTGGGCGCCCTGTGCCAATTCACACAGCACAGCGGTAAACCGACCGATATTCTCCTCGTCGAGCGGAGCATCGATTTCGTCCAGGATGCAAAATGGCGTGGGACGGATGAGAAAACTGGCAAAGAGCAGGGCCATGGCGGTCAGCGTCTTCTCACCGCCGGACAGCATGGTGATGTTCTTCAACCGTTTTCCGGGTGGCTGTGCCACGATCTCGACGCCGGGATCCTGCGGCCCTTTCTGCTCCCCCTCCTCGTCCGGAGCCGCCTCCACCAGTTGCAACTCCGCGCGGCCGCCTCGGAAGAATTTCGCGAACACTTCGCTGAACTTCTCCTGCAGCTCAGCAAACGTCGACGCGAACATGTCCTTCGTCGTCCGGTTGATCCGCTGGATGATCTCTTTGAGCGAGGCGATGGAATTCGAGAGGTCCTGTTCTTGAGTCGACAAAAAGCGATGCCGCTCCTCTAACTCCTGATGCTCATTGATCGCGGCGAGATTGATCGGTCCCATCCGGTCGAGGCGCTCGCGAATCTTCTGCAGTTGCTGACGCAGTTCCTCTTCCGTCGCCGAGGGCTGAGGCGGCGCGCCCTCATCAGAGAGCACAGACTTGCCCGATTCTTCGACAGCGGCGGGATCGACCTGGTAGGTCCCGGCGAGCGTCGATTCTACGGTGGCCAACTGGGTCCGCACCTCGGCCCGTTTAACCTCGATGGTGAGGCGAGCCTCTTGGAGGCTCGAAACGGCCTTGCGCACCTCATGAAGGCTCGATTCCGCCGCGTCGGCTTGGGCCGTTTCTTGCGTCTGCCGGTCCTGCGCCTCCACCAACTGAGCCTTCACGCGTTCCAGCGATTCCCCAATCTCACGGCAGAGAGACTCCTGACGCTCCCGTTCCCCGCGGCTTTGCGCCAGCGACGCGCTCAGCGATTCCACCTGTTGGTTGAGGGTCTCGACACGGCCGGCTGTTTCCCGCTGTTCCTGACGGACACGATCGAGATCAGCTTGACGGTGCTCGCGGCTGTTGCGGGTGCCCTGGGCACTCAGCTGCGCTTCTGTCAACTGCTGCTGCAGCTGATGCATCCCCTGATCGAACTGCGCCACGCGGGCGCGCACAGCTTGCAGCGCGCCTTCCTGTCCGGCCTTTTCCGCAATCCATTGAGCCAACTGAGCCTGACTGGACCGGGCTTCCTGTTCGAGACGCTGGATTTCCAGGGAGCCGCGCTGCGCGTCATCCGTCAACGTATCAATGCGCTGGGTGAGGTCTCCGAGTGAGAGCTGGAGGCTAGATGCATCCTTGTGCAGCGACAAGGCCTTCATTTCCTCCTCACGCAAGGCTTCCGCGAGCCGACGACCTTCCTCCCGCAACCCGTGACTCTGAGCCTGTAGATCCTCGCGTCGCTGGCGCGCCGTCTCGACTGCCGCGCTCAATTCCGTCCGTCGTTCTTCCAACTGCATGACTTCGCGGCGGCGCTGCAGCAATCCGCTGGTGTGCCCGACCTGGCCGCCGGTCACAACTCCGGCTGCATCCAGGACTTCGCCGGCGCGCGTCACAAACGTCGGGCCGGGGATCTCACCCCACGGTTGCTGCTCCCATAACGAGATGGCATCGTTGAGCGTTTCGACGAAGACGACGCCGTCGAACAAGTAATCGCGGGCGGCCGTCCGGCTCACACCGGCCTCGATCACATCGATACCTTGGCCGATGACCCCCGGTCGCTGTGCCAACGCCGTCCACCATTCGTTCGGCCGGGCGTTCCCATGCCATCGCGGGGTTTCCGGAATGAAGGTTCCCCGACCAAGGTCTTTCTCGAGGAGAAAAGCGATCGCCTTGGAAGCCGACTGCGGCCGGTCGACTGACCATCCCCGCACCCGTTCGCCGAGAAGCGCTTCGACCGCACGATCCAAGCCGGGCGGCACGACCAGCCATTCCGCGACCGCATCCTGCACGCCTTCGCAGGTCTTGAGCGCCGTGGCTTCCTCGTCTCCGGGCCGGCCATAGCCCATGTCTTCCCGAAGCAAGCCTTGGAGCGCGCGAAGGTGCGACTCGACGCCCGCCAATTCCTCGGAATGTCCCGCCAGCATCTGTTCGAGGGCCGTCAACTCGGCCGCCACGGCCGCCGACTGCTGTTCCGTCTCGTGATGCCGCTGCCTGAGGTCGAGCACGGTCTGCTCGCCCGCGCGACAGGCCTCCTGAAGCTGCTGCTGCTTTTCGAGCGCGCTGTCGTGTTGAGATTGAAGATCTTGCCGGTCCTTCGCCAACCGGCCGTCGCGCGCCGTCACCTCCTCCGCACGCGCGTTCAGCTGCGCGAGACTTTGCTCCGTATTTGCGACCAATACTGCGAGATTCAACACGTCGTTCCGGCCGCGATCTTCCTCTTGCAGAGCGGCCGCCCGCTGCTGGAGAAGCGCTTTCATCTCCTGATCCAGCGCGCCCAGCGCTTGTTCCCGTTCCTGGCATTTCCGCTCCAGGCGTTCGATCTCGGCCAAAAAGGCCGCCTCAGCGTCCTTGGCTTGCGCCTGCTCGCCCAGCAACCGGTCGCGATCCTCGAGGCTCTGTCGCTGCTGCTGCTCATAGAGCTCGCTTTTGTTTCGCTCGACTTCGGCCGCCGTCAACGCGTGGGCCTGTTGCTGTTCGACCCGCGACAACTCCTCGCGACACTCATTGATTGCCAGTCCGGCATCTGCGATTGCCAACTTGATGCGTTCGAGCTCCGCATGGAGGCGAGCCTGCTGCGCCGCCTGCTCCGATTCTTGTCCGGCCAGCGTACCCAGCTCACGCTCGATTTCCAGAATCGTCGCCCGCAATCTGAGAAATTCGTTCGTCAACAATTGCACCTCGAGCGTGCGCGCCTCCTGTTGAAGCACTTGATACGAACGCGCCTGTCGGGCCTGACGCTCGAGCGAGTTCAGCTGCTTTTTGACTTCTGCAATGATGTCGCGGACGCGCAACAGGTTCTGCTGCGTCGCATCCAACTTGCGCAGAGCTTCAGCTTTCTGCTTTTTATAGCGGACGATGCCGGCGGTTTCCTCGATCAACTCACGGCGGTCCTGAGGCGACGCGTTCAGGATCTGGTCGATCTGTCCCTGGGCGATGACGGTGTGCCCTTTGGTTCCGGCCCTGGTATCGAGAAGGATGCTGCGGATATCCTTCAAACGGCACTGCGTCTTGTTGATCAGATACTCACTGTCTCCGTTGCGGTACAACCGGCGGGTGATCATCAGATCCTGATAGTCGGCCAACTGGCTCGACAAGCCTTCTTGCCCCTTCACCTTCACCTGATCGAGGCCGCTGATGACCAACGACACTTCCGCCATGCCCAACGGCTTCCGTAATTCCGTGCCGTTGAAAATGACGTCTTCCATCTTCTCACTGCGCAACGTCTTGGTGCTCTGTTCTCCCAGCACCCAGAGAATGGCATCGACGACGTTACTCTTGCCGCTTCCGTTCGGACCGACGATGGCCGTTACGCCGTTGGGAAATTCGATACGGGCTTCGGCAAACGACTTAAACCCCACCATCTCAAGCGACTTGAGATACATGCCCTGCTCCTTTGGTAGTTGATCGGATGGCGACGGGACGAGGCGAGATCACGGGTGCGTTTTGTAGCACAGCACCGGAGAGAAATCAAAGAAAAATACCGCAGGTAGTGGCCGTCCTGACGGCCGACTACAATATTTGGGGAGTGGCTGAAATGGACTATCGGGCGGGCGCTGCCACGGATTTATTGGCTGGAGCGATCGTGATCAATTCCTTGGGAAGAAGAAATTCGACGTCTTCCTCAATCACCGTCAGATCTTCCACCTCTGCCGTGCCGTACGTTTTGAGGTAGGCCACCACTTCTTCGACCAATACCTCCGGTGCCGACGCCCCGGCAGTAATGCCGATGGCCTTGACGTCCTTGAGCCAGGCCGGATTGATGTCCGCCGCCGAATCGATCAGGTACGAGTAGATCCCGCAATGCTCGCCCAACTCACGGAGACGGTTGGAGTTCGAGCTGTTCGGCGAGCCGATCACGAGAATGACGTCGACGAGCTTGGAGAGTTCCTTGACGGCGTTCTGACGGTTCTGCGTCGCATAACAGATGTCTTCCTGGTGCGGTCCTTTGATGTGCGGGAACCGACGGTGCAGCGCGCCGACGATGTCACGACATTCATCTACGCTCAGCGTCGTCTGCGTGACGTAGGACAGGTTCGTCGTATTTTCAACATGCAGCTGTTCGACGTCCTCGACCGAGGAGACCAGATGAAACTTGTCCGGCACCTGGCCCAATGTCCCGATCACCTCCGGGTGGCCCGCATGGCCGATCAAAATGAGCTCATATCCCTGCGTGTAGTCGCGATTCACCTCATTGTGCACCTTGATGACCAACGGGCAGGTCGCATCGATGACATGAAGCCGGCGGCGGTTGGCCTCATCCCAGACGGATTTAGCAACCCCATGCGCGCTGAAAATCACCACCGAACCCTCGGGAACCTCGTTCAATTCCTCCACGAAGACGGCGCCCTTTTGGCGCAACGAATTGACGACATGACGGCTGTGGAC
>JBKPKC010000472.1:0-3048 GCA_046765595.1 Nitrospirota bacterium | reverse complement strand
TCTCGCCTCTCGCATTTTCTCTTGAACAGGTGAAATCCTCCGCATCGTTTTGTCGTTCGCCAAAAAGCTTTCGGAAACTGCTTGATGCCGCTCAAGGCTTTGTTCCATTTCAATGCCTTGTCTGTGTGTGGGGATACCCGTCGCGCAAGACCATTCGCTTCATCTTCAATCATAGTTTTCCCGTGGAGTTTGTGCGCTGGTACCTGACAAAGGGTGTCCTCTGGAGGGGACCGCTGTTTATGGAATGGCAGCGGACAAACCGTTCTCAATTCTCTGTGGACGTATGGCGACGCTTCTCAAAACGTATGGACCCCGAGATTTTAAAGCACGCTCGTCGGTTCAATCTCAAATCCCTTTTGGCGGGAGGGACTAAGAGCTCGCAATTCTGGATCTTTTTTGTGATGTCCATGCGAAGCGAGAAGCAATGTCTCCATTATAAACGCCGATTTGAATTAGTGGTGCCAGTGCTTGCGAAAGCCCTCCAGCAGGCCTGTCCACGCCCGCTTCTCACGGAGCGCGAAACGAAAATCTTGGAACTTCGGACGATGGGGAAAATCACGAAACAGATTGCGTCGATGGAAGGAATCAATGTCCGCACGGTCCGTGCTCACTTGCAGAGCATAAAAAAGAAACTCTTCACCGACGATCTTCTGAATGCGGCGGTCATTGCCTTAAGAAGTGGAATGCTCGCGCAAACATGAGATTGTAAAGTACTCAAGCCATTATGGTGACCCACGGTTTATTAGTTTCTTTCGCCTCGGACTTGTCTGAGTTAGCAAGCACTTAGAACGGCGGATTCCCCGATCGCTACCAGGGATTTAGCACAAATTTAGGACAATCCCGTCTTACCCTGAGAGGTTATCCCCATGTCGATCAAGGCCGGCACGCCTCAAGGCGAGTTTTGATGATCTCCGGATCGCTGATGCCTTGCAATAAGAGAGGGCTGCTACCACTTTTAGAGTGGACCACAAGCGTGCCGATGTTGAGGAACCGCGCGATTGGCCCTTACGAGAGGGTAATCTTTGCAACGTCGTCGAGTGTAATCGTCTGAATGTCTCTGCCCGTATAGCCGTTTCGCATCACAACTCGGTTCGAGATGATAAGATATTGGGCCCATTGGCGTAGACAGGCCGCGCACACCAGCAGTGCTAGGGCTCCGGCCAGCCAGCCCCTTCCCATCCGGTCGCGTCATGCCACAGGATGCGCAGACCACGAGAGCCGGCTACGAAGCTCACGAGATAGAGCCAGGCAAACTTGCTCCACGCTGGATATCCCTGCCATATGATTCTGTCGTGCGTACTAACAGCCACGAGTGTCTACTTAGCGGTACACACCTGCCCTATTTCTTTTCACACATCTCCACAATCGCTTCTACTTTGCCATCTTGCGGACCGACCATCAGGAGCATTCCCTTGTGCTCAGGCCAGCCTTGTGCCCAGGACATCCTCTTCACGAACCAGCACTAATTTTTCATCGTCGGCATCTACTTTTTTCGCAACGTATTTTTTGTACAGGACATACTCACCCGGCTGAAGGGTGGTCTTCACACATGTCTTCTTCTTGATTTTCTCCTTCGAGTCCTTATCCTCGATCAATCGACCAGTCCCCACAGTGAGGACTTCTCCTTCCTCCGGTCTCTCTTGCGCGGTGTCTGGAATGATAATGCCGCCGGCCTCTTCTCGCTCGGCTCGCCGGTCCGGATCAATACCCAATCGTGCAATGGTGTTAACTTCATCGACGTACGTCCTTTCATTCACGTGCGGAGTTGGAACCATTTGGTGGGGTCGTCACAGCAATTGACCCCTGGTATTCCTCAGACGTGCGGGTCGGCCTCTGCGGCTTATGCCTCCCATACTATGTCTCTGGAGGGGGAGGGCAGTCTGACCCAAAATGCTCAGATTAGCCCAAAACACCGGGGACATTTCCCATTGCTTGAGGATCCTCCCAGGAGCCGATACGTCTCACTTACCTCTCTTTCCCTGCGATCAATCATGCCGGCTGGGCATTGTTCTGCACTGTTCGCTCATCTCACGGGATTGATTTGTACCCATCCGTATGGACTATAGACCTGGGAAGCCATCGAGCAATGGTGCCGGAGATATTTAGAGACGTCTCGTTCGGCCTTCATGAGATACAAATCCAGTTCGTGCATTAGTCCCTCCAACACCCGAACACGCACCGGTTCAATTAGTGAGCTTTCTCGATAGAGTTCGACGGTATGCGGGCCGGTTTCGGTCGGCCAGACCCGGGCTACGAGCTTGTCCTTTCGCTCCTCCTCGCCGTACCAGATTTCGAAATGTTGGTGGGCGCGATCGCCGGCGCCCTCGGACCAATCGCGAACCGGCGATTTCTGCATGTGTTTTTCCATAGCACACCTCCTACCCGTGTAGTAGCCGTCATGCATATCAAATCTCTGGCCCCACGGAGGGGGTCGTCTAGCATCCTCACGCAAGTCTTGTCTGGCTCGTACGAGACCAGATTTTCTCTTTTCACACCCTCGCCAGCCCGCACCTCATTTCTGCCGTTTTGAGCTGACTGCAGGAGATCCGGAAACTCGAGCGTTTCGCGCCCGTGGGAGGTGAATTCAATCGATTCATTTCACTCTGTATTGATTAAGATCGTCCCTTGCCGTTGAGACCGCCCTACGGCACAAGCGAAACGCCGTATCGAGCATGGCCACGGCTGCCTATTGGTCTGTGGAACCCTTCCCGATTTGCTTTGATCCCCGAATCAATCACCTCACCACACAGCAGGCATCGCCAGCCTGAGAAGCAGAGCGATGAGCTTCCCGCATCTTCCAATCGGATGGTCACCATCAGACCATGACACGAGGGCAGTTCATGAGTTGACTCCGAGGCTCGACACAGCTCCCGCAGACCTGCGGTTTGTTAGAAGTTTCAGTGCCCTTGGGATTCACGCCTTTTCAGGGTGAGTTCGGTGGGCAAAGGCCGCTCCTCTTCAGTCGATTCTCCTGCCGAGAGCACATCATCCAACTGCAATTCACTGCACGTCAGTCCGCCGGAGGGGGACGCAGCAATGCCTAGCCCT
>JBKPKC010000471.1:0-3964 GCA_046765595.1 Nitrospirota bacterium | reverse complement strand
GCCTCTTCGCTCCACACGTAGAGGTGCTTCACTTCGACGGTCGGATACCGGTAGGTCGATTCGTCGAGGCGGCGCGTGTCCTCTCCCGTGACATCACCGACCAGTGTCAGCCTGGTGCCGGGCGGAAAGGAGGCCGGATCTCCTCCCCCGCGCTCGAAAGCCAGAAATCGCCCTTGCGATGCCGTGCGCCGATCGACCGGAGGATCGTCACCCTTCACGGGCAACTGCAGAATTTCTAATTCGATTCCGTCCTGCACGCGACGCGCGCCGAGCACTTCGCCGCCGAGGAGCACCGTCCGTCCCTGCGCCGACTGGGGGGACGCTTGAATGTCGCTGAAGGACACCGTGGAATCGATTTGCTTTTCCAACTCGGGAGGAATGACGTTTGCGCCCGAGCAGGCGCAAAGCGCCCACGCAGCAACGATGAGTGGCAACGACGAGCCCAAGGTCCTTTCTCGAGACGTATGCCGCCGGCCGGATATGGGATGAGATGTCGTCATGACTCACGCCCTTTAGAAATGGTACGAGACGCCGAACACGACCTGCTGCGCTTGATAGTCTCCTGAGAAGCCCCCAATCGATCCGAAGGCTTCACTAAACGTCAGCGCTCCCCTCGTATATTTATATTCCGTGAACACGGCCACATAGGGCGTGACGAAGGCGCGCAGACCGGCCAAAAGATTGATTCCAAAGCCCACGTCGGTATCACTTTGCACGTCCACAGTCTTCGAGATGTGGCTGATCAAGGCTGCTCCACCGAATCCGACATACGGCTGAAACGTCTGGCCCGGATATCGTAACAACAAATTGACTCCGACATTCGTCACGCGCAGATGGATGCCGGGCATGTCGCCTACCGCTTTGATGTTGGGCTGGCTGTTGAAGACGTCGAGCTCCAGTCCCATCGCGCCGTTGCCCGGGAAAAACCCTAGCTTCCCGCCGTACAGAACGGCATTTTTCAAATCGAAATTCTGGAACACAGGCTGCAGGGTGACCAGACTGCCGGTCCCTTGAATGTCCTTGAGCCTGTCGGCAAAGTTCACTCCAATCTGCCCTGCCACATAGTACTCGGCAAGGGCCTGTTCGACACCAGGTTCCAACCACACGACCGCGAGCCAGAGCGCACACCAAGCCCCTCTTTTCGTCATGCGATACTAGATCTGCAATTCCAGGACCATCCTTTCTTATAATGGAACCTGACGACTCTTCGGCTCTACACGCGGTGGAACTGTGCAGGCGCCGACGCTGAGCCCAACGTGTCTCGGACGGCGAACAAGCTGTCCCTGCTACGAGGCTCGACGCAGGGTCTGGGCCGGGTGAACGGAAGTCTGATTGGCAAGACGATAACACCAGGGCAGCAGCACCATCGAAACGACCGCGGCCACACCGTTGACGATACCAATCGTGACAAGGCTCACCCCAGGGCCGAACCGATCGGCGGCCCAGCCGAACACCGTCATCCCGATCATGGAAAACACCATGGTGCCCGTGTTGAAGAGGCCGAAGACCCGGGCCATGAGATCTTTCGGAGTCCGCTCTTGAAGCGAGGTCGCGACCAGCGGTGTGATCAGACCGGAAGTCGCCCCGATTACGACGATCAGGCCGGCGGCGACCACAATCGAGTCACTCATCAACAAGCCGGGCACCGCCCCGGCGGCGATCGCCGCGGCGACGGCGACCAGCCAGATCCGCGCGCAGACCGTTTGTTGCGGCTTCCAGATCAGCCAGACCGTAGTCGCCAGAATGCCCGCGCTCAAGGACGACCACAAGGCCCCCAATGCCACGGACCCCACGTGCAGCAGCCGATCACCGATGACCGGCAACAGATAGACGAACGCCGTCGAGCCCAAGCTGAAGATCGAGGCCACGATCATAAGGAGAAAGAGCAGGCGTTGTTTGACAAAGACGAAGCGGATGCCGTCTTTAAGGTCCTTGACGGCCTGCGTCCAGATGTCGTCGCTCGACCGGTGGGCGCGGACGCGCGGAAGGCGCAGCGGCAGTTTACACAGCGCGGAAATGCAGAAGCCGGCGGCATTCGCGTAGAGCGCATTTTGAGCGCCGATCGCGGCGATCAGCATGCCGCTCAAGGCAGGACCGAGGAGCTGACCGATCGTCATCGCGCTCTGCATCAAGGCATTGATGCCGGTCAGCTGCTCTTTTTTGACGATCAAGGGCAGCGTCGCATTGAGCGCCGGTCCAAAGGCCATTGAGAACATCGCGATCACGAACACCAAGACGTAGAGCAGCGGCAGTGTCAGCCAGCCGGCGGCATAGAGGATGGGAATTGAGGCGAGCAGGCACGTTCGGACGGCGTCGATGACGATCATGGCCCGGCGCTTCTCGATGCGGTCCAGCAGCACGCCGGCAAATGGCCCGAACACCAGCGGTGGAATCGTCTGCAGCACACCGATCAGCGACATCTTCAAGGCCGAATCGGTCATGGCATAGACGAACCAGAGCAGGGCGACCTTGCTCACCCCGTCCCCGACCTGCGAAATGATCTGACCGGCGTACAGCCACCGCACATTGCGGTCGCGCAACAGCTGTTTCCATCCGGTCGAGGCTCCTCTGTGAGATGCGGATGTGGCCATACCTCAGCTATGCCGCATCCTTGTGCAGCGTGACCGCGGCACGCAATGGTTCATACCATTCCTCCCTTGTCAGGGGCACGCCCGAGCGCCCTTCGCAGGCCTTGACGCAGAGCGTGTGATAAAGGCCCAGCCGCCCTCGGCGGAAGAGGTAGGCGGCCATGGCCATATAGACCCGCCACACCCGGTAGGTGACCTCGCCGACGATGCGCACGGCTTCCTGATGATGCTGTTCCAACCGCTGTCCCCAGGCCTGTAGGGTCAGCGCACAGTGCTCGCGCAGGCTTTCCACGTCACGCACCTCGAAGCCCGATCGTTCAGCCGCACGAACGATGTCCTCGATGGGAAGCACCTCCGCGTCGGGAAAGACGTATCGCTCCGCGAACGGACCGAGCGCCAACTCTCCGTCCCTCGTGCCGATGCCTTGAATGAGAAAGGCTCCGCCCGGCTCGAGCAGCTGAAGAGCCCGCTCATAATAGGAAGCCAGCCGGTGTTTGCCGATATGTTCCACCATGCCGATGCTGATGATTTTGTCGTACATCCGCTCGCCATGGACATCACGGAAGTCGCGCACCTCGATCCGGCAGCGGCGGGAGAGGCCTGCGGCACTGATGCGCTGATTCGCCACCTCGGCCTGCCTGCGGCTGAGCGTAATTCCGTGCACGAGCGCTCCGTGCGTCTGCGCCGCATAGAGGGCAAATCCTCCCCACCCGCATCCGATGTCCAGCAGCCGGTCGCCGGGCTTCAGGCGCAGTTTCCGGCACAGGTACTCGAGCTTCCGGGTCTGCGCCCGCTCGAGGCCGTCGTCTTCGCTCTGATAATACCCGCTGGAATACATCAGGCGGCTGTCAAGCCACAGCCGGTAGAACTCCACCGAAACGTCGTAGTGGAAGCGGATGGCCTCTTTGTCGCGCAGCTTTTCGTGGCGGCGCCCGTGCAGCACGAGACTGCGCGTTTCTTCGGGGACGCGATCCAAACAACGCTGCCGCCAAGTGGCCGCCGCGCAGCGCAGCCAGTCCATCAACGACCAACGCCTTTCGATAAGATGATCCGCAAGCGGCAAGAGCGGGTCGAAGGATCCGATGACGTCGATGTCATCATAGATGTAGGCCTCGCCGAGGGCCAATTGCACCGGCCACCGCAGCATGCGGCTGAGCGACTCCGGATGCCGGAGAATGAGGGTCGCCTCGGTCCGCTGGTCGGAGCGAAGCCTCCAGATTGAGCCGTCCCAGAAACGGACGGCAATGTTCGGCGTCTCGCAGCCGCGGAACAGCTCTTCGAAAAAGCCGATGGCCGATCGAATGTTTGGCGAATCGCCCATCTCGACGGCCTGATCCTCTTCGCGTAACGGATCGATTGTGGTAAACATGGCGTCC
>JBKPKC010000470.1:0-2753 GCA_046765595.1 Nitrospirota bacterium | reverse complement strand
ACTTGCGTCGACTCGCATCAATTCGGGCGAGAAGGAAGGCAGGCCATAACGTCCGCGAACGTGATTGCGTCTGATCACCGTCAAATCACGCAACATGAGCAGGCCGTCTCGAATCACGCGGACTTTCGAGCCGGGCTGGTCCGACCAGTTCACCGGAACCTCTGCAATCCGATAGCCGCGTTGCTGGGCCAGATACAGCAATTCGAGATCGAAACCAAAGCCATTGATGGAGATGTAGCCGAACAGTTCCTGCGCCACGGCCCGCCGAAACAGCTTGAAGCCGCATTGGGTATCGGAGATGCCGGGAATCCCGCTGTGGCGGACAGCGGCATTGAACAGCGAGCCAAGGACACTTCGATAGACGCGCGCATGAACGGCGAATTCCGGAAGCCGCGCAGCCAGCGCCCGTGATCCGATCGCGATGTCCGCTCCCTCGGCCAAGGTTTTCTCGAGCCGGGCCAGTTCCTGAATCGGCGTGGCACCGTCAGCGTCGGCGAACAACTGGAGCGACCCGACGGCTGATTGCATCCCACAGCGCACTGCCGCCCCTTTGCCTTGACAAGTGGGCAGCCGCAGCAACCGTACGGCTGGACGAGCCTCCGCGAGCCTTTGCACGACGCACGAGGTTCCGTCGGTGCTGCCGTCATCGACGACCAACAGCTCGAAGGAGCGCCGCTGGTGTTCACAATACTCGGTGATGGCTTCGAGATAAGGAAGGATGCGGCCGGCCTCGTTATGGGCCGGAATCACAATCGAGAGCTCAGGTGAACCCTGGTATGGATGTGAACCGATCATAGGACCCCGCGAGTCCGGAGGAGGAGCGCTGTGAGTCCGTCGCTAAAGCCGTACGGTAGCTGAGTGAGAGGGTAAAATTCAAGAGGAAACGTGGACTTGACAGGGCCGGCGATGGGGAGCGAACGTATCACAAGGTGATGGCCGGATCCTCAACCGGGAGGTGGGCGATGCGTGGAAACATTAAGGTCATCAGCGGATTTTTCGCTGCGGTGCTCCTTAGCTCGTGCGCGTCGCAGGTTCCTCCCAGCCGGCTGGGCGATTACGTGTCGTCAGAGCGTCGAGCGGGCGACGAGTCCCTGACGCAGATCGAACAGCGTCCGATGAAGGCCGGACTTGTCCTCGTGTCCGACACGGCAGAGGCCGATGCCGCGCCGAATCTTCCCGACGAAGCGTTCACCCGTCTTGGGGAAACCTTGAGGGCGGACATCAGCCGGGCGCTTCCCGTCACGATTACGGAGGTGCTGCCGGCCGACCAGATTCGTCCTCAACCGAACGGTGATTGGACTCAATTTGCGGACTTGGGACGGCAGCGCGGCTTGGACTACCTGGTTGTGGTGGTCTTGTCCAGCACCGAGCAGGAATATCCTGTCACGGTCTTTCTTGGGTGGACGACCCATGCACAGCCGGGTCTTCGCCGCGACAACTGGTCGCTGTTGGAATTTGCGCTGCTGGACTTGAAGAACAACGCCTCGGTCATGCAGGCGGAAGGTCGAGGCTGGGCGACATTGGACCGGCCGACCGCGCCCGGCATCAACCAATGGTACCCCGTGGTGTATCTGCGGCCCCAGGATCCTGAACGCAGAATATGGCCCCCGACCTATGAAGGCGCGCCAAACACTCTCCGGGTGGTGTCCTTCGATCAGGCGGAGAAGCGGTTGGCGTTGAAGCTGCAGAACTCGTATATCGGTCAGTTGCAGGCCATGGCAGAAAGACCTGCCTCCTACTAGCCGGATCGTCGATCACTGCAGTCCCCTTGTTCGCTCTCCGGGTGGCTTTCGCCTCCAAGCGGAGGATTAGTCTTTGAAGGCCTCGGAATGGATGGTGTACAATGAGTCGTTCATACCCATATATTAAGGAACTTGTACAATTTTATAACCCTCTCCCGGAGGATTACGGTCATGGCTACGTGGAGTGAGAACGGTCGTGCGCTCGGCTTCGCCACTTGTGTATGTGTGTTTGCGCTTGCCTGTACCCTGAGTCCTATCGCCGGTGATCCGTCGGCGACCGCCGCCGGCGTTCCGCCGTCGATGGCTCAAGGGTTCTCCGAGATCGTGAAAAAAGTAACGCCTGCAGTGGTCAACATTGCCGTGACGGGCGGAAATGAGGGCGGACGAGGCCGACGACCTTTGCCTCCGGGTCCGTTCGGCGCACCTCCGGGAGGACCTCCGGGGGGACCGCCGGGCGAGGAGCCGGGCGGTGAGTTGCCGACTCCTCCACCGATGCCGCCTGGTCCGCACGGACGTCCTGACCAGAGCGCCGGTTCGGGCGTGATTCTGGATTCCAACGGGTACATCGTCACCAACAATCACGTGGTGGAAGGTGCGACCCAAATCACCGTGACCCTGAGCGATCGACGTGAATTTTCCGCGAAAGTCGTCGGCGCTGACCCGAAGACCGATCTTGCCGTTGTGAAAATCGAGGCCAGGGACCTTCCTTCCGTCAAATGGGCGGAGTATGACAAGCTGCAGGTCGGCGACCTGGTGCTGGCCATCGGCAGCCCCTTCGGCCTGAGTTCGACCGTGACGTTGGGCATCATCAGCGCCCTCGGACGAGGCAACGTCGGTATTGCGGATTATGAAGATTTCATCCAGACGGACGCCGCAATCAATCCCGGGAATTCAGGCGGAGCGCTGGTCAATATGAACGGCGACCTGATCGGTATCAATACGGCGATTTTTTCGCGAACGGGCGGATCAGAAGGTATTGGGTTCGCCATCCCCAGCAGCATCGCCTTAGAC
>JBKPKC010000469.1:0-1800 GCA_046765595.1 Nitrospirota bacterium | reverse complement strand
ACTTCGAATGGCAACAGGGAAGCCTTTTTGCGATCCCACTCAATACCCGCCATCGGATGATTAACGGCAGTCGGGAGCCGGTTTTTTTTCTGGCGGTGACCAGCGCCCCGTTGATGATCGATCTGCTGCACAACGTCCCGTTCGTCATGGGAAGCGAGTACAAATTCGCGGACCGGTTCGATGCCGAGAACGATTATTTCGTTCCGACGAATACGCGTAAGGAAGTGGGCGGGTTTATCAATTGGGAAACCAACTTTATTGCCGATGCGCGTGGCGCTTTGGTGGATCCTTCGGAAGCCAAAGGCTATGGCGTCAAGATCACCTCGTTCGATATGGGCGGCAGCACTCTCGTTGGGCACATCGCCGAGTGGCCCGTGGGACGTTACCACAAGGCGCATTTTCATCAGGGCGGCGCAATCCTGCTGATCCTACGGTCGAAGGGTTACACGCTCATGTGGCCGCCGGAAGCGGGGATTCGCCCTTACCAATCGGGTCATGCCAACCAGGTGGTCAAAGTCGAGTGGCGCGAAGGCAGCGTGTTCAGTCCACCGAGCGGCTGGTTTCATCAGCATTTCAATACCGGCAACGAAAAAGCGCGCCAGCTCGCGTTTCGTTACAGCGGCCAATCGGGAAAGTATTTGCTCGGCGCTTGGCGCGCGATCAACAAAGAAGGCGTTCGCACCAGTGTGCGCGAGGGCGGCACGATGATCGAGTACGAAGACGAAGACCCGCAGATTCGCGCCGATTTCGAAACGGCGATCAACCGGGTCGGAGTGCCGATGGAAATGCCTCAGTTTGCCTACGCGGAGCTATGATTTTCATGGGAATTGTTCGGGCGGGAATTCTGGCGTCGCTCGTAATGCTGCTGGCGAGCGGGCGTGTCGTATACGCACAGACTACCAAACCAGGATCGCAGGCGGACTGGGAGAAAACCGTCGAACTCGCGAAAAAAGAAGGTAGGGTTGTGGTGTCCATTCCGGCGAGCACAGAGCTGCGCGCCGAGATCGAGAAGAATTTCGAAAAACGCTACGGCATCGATGTCGAACCCGTGGTGGGGCGCGCTTCCAACGTCGTGCGCAAGATGGTGGACGAAGCGAAGGCCGGCGTGCGCTACGTCGATTTGCACATGGGCGGGAGCGAGTCGATCGTCACGGCACTCTTGCCGGAAGGCGTGCTGGATTCGGTGGAACAGTCGATGATCCTCCCTGAAGTCAAGGATCCAAAGCAGTGGTGGGGCGGACACGTGTGGGTGGATAACGCGAAAAGATTTGTCTACTCGACGTTGGCTTATCAGACCGAGAGCCTGTGGTTCAATTCGCAATTGATGAAAGCCGCAGACATACGCTCCTTCGACGATCTTCTGGACGAGCGCTGGAGAGGAAAAATTGGCTACCTCGACCCGCGGACGCCGGGTTCGGGCGCATCGATGTGGTCCTACCTCCGAGAAATTAAGGGCGAAGAGTATCTCAAGAAATTTGCGGCGCAAAAACCATTGCTGAGCCGGGATCAGCGCGTACTCGCGGAAATCCTTGCTAAAGGAAAGGTCGCGCTGGTGATTGGCCTGACCTATTATTCTTATGCGCCTTTCGTGAAGGCGGGCCTGCCGGTGCAGTCTTTGCCGACGCCCAAAGAAGGCGTCTACGTCAGTGGAGGAAGCGGCCATCTTATCCTGTTGAAAAATTCGCCGCACCCAAATGCCGCGAAGCTTTTCATCAACTGGTTTTTAAGCCGAGAAGGTCAGGAAGTTTACACGCGCTCGATGCATCAGGCATCGCGCCGCCTGGATGTGGACGGTAAGTG
>JBKPKC010000468.1:0-4051 GCA_046765595.1 Nitrospirota bacterium | reverse complement strand
GGTGCTCTCCAGACGTTCCGACACCTGACGGAGCCGTTCCTCGGCGGACTGCAGCGACTCCCTCGCGCGTCTCGACCTGAGATCAATCAGGCTGAGCTGCGATTGCAGACCTTCGACGGCAAGGCGCAGCGAAAACGTCGTGTCCCACAGCTGATCGGCGAAGAAGACCGAATAGGGCGGTGATTCTGCCGGAGCCGCGGCCGCGGCCGTGGATTCCACGTCGGCCCGCCGTCGACGAGCTTGCTCCAGGCGCAGCGTGTCATCGATCTGCTCGTCGAGGCTGCGCACGATATGGTGAAGAAGCGTGCGACGCTCGAGCAGTTCCTCCTGGGGGGTCCCGGATGGTGCACCTACCGCCAACGTCTTCGGCTGATTGACGGCGTCGAGTTCAGCTTGCGCCTTGTCGCGCTTTGTTTGCAGCTCCGCCTGGTCCGTCGAATGATCTGGCGGAGCGCCCGGTTCCTGCTTCGCGTTCTTTGCGCCATCGCCTTCCGCCGTGAGGCCATCGCCGACCAGCAGGGACACCAAGAGCAGGACGAAGCCGAGTACGGCAAATGAGCGGGGGATGGTCATAATGAACGGGGAATGGTCATAAGGACGGACAGCAAGGCCGTTGGCGAAGCCCGATGCTTTACGGGACGAAGGTTGGTTATCACACGGCCTCACCGGGTGAAGGACTAGGCAAACCCCTGGAGTGTCGAGCCACCGTTCGGACGCTTCCGGTCATTGCATCACTGTGCGACGCGTGTTCTCGTTGCGGCTTTTTCTCCAAAAATCCTCTCGGGCATTTGCTAGTCGATAGCCGTGGATGCCTCGCTCATAGTGAACAGAAGGCGAGCGAATTCGTCGAGTGAGCGGCCACCCCACACATGACTCCACGTCTTAAACCCATCAAAGATCAGGTCATCGTCATCACCGGCGCGTCCAGCGGCATCGGACTGGTCACGGCACGCATGGCCGCTAAGCGCGGTGCCAAAGTGGTGCTGACTGCCCGTAATCATGAGGCGCTCAGGCAAGCGGCGGAAGACATCTCGGCGGACGAATCGAGCGGCGGTATGGCGACGTACGTCGCGGCGGACGTGTCGGATGAGTCAGCCCTTCGTCGGGTGGCCGAAGAAGCGGTCGCCAGATTCAACCGTATCGACACGTGGATCAACGGGGCGGGCGTCTCAGTCTATGGCCGTGTGCTGGATATCTCGCTGGACGATCAGCGGCGGTTGTTCGAGACGAATTTCTGGGGCGTCGTCATCGGCTCGCGTATTGCCGCCCCTCACCTTCGCAACGGCGGCGCCTTGATCAATATCGGAAGCACTCTGTCAGACCGGGCGATTCCCCTGCAGGGAATCTATTGTGCGAGCAAGCACGCCGTGAAGGGGTTTACCGACGCACTGCGCATGGAATTGGAACACGATGGATGGCCGATTTCCGTCAGCTTGATCAAGCCGTATTCAATCGACACCCCTTATGCGGAACATGCCAAGAATTATTTGGCCACCGAACCCGCGTTTCCCTTGCCGGTGTATGCTCCGGAAGTCGTCGCAGAAGCCGTTCTTCACTGCGCCGAGCATCCGACGAGGGACGTCTATGCGGGAGGCGGCGCAAAAGTCATGGCGACCCTTGGCAACCTGGCGCCCAGGCTCACCGACAAGATGATGACGACGCTCTTCGACATCCAGTTGACCGACCGGCCGGAACAGGACCGCACCAATAACAGCCTCTACGCGCCCACCACCGGCCTTAAGGAACGGGGCGGACGCGCGGCGTATGTGGCCGAAACCAGTCTCTACACGCAGGCCTCCTTGCACCCCTTGCTGACGGGAGCGGCACTGGCGGCCACCGGCCTCACCTTGGTTTCCTGGCTGCGCCGCCGGGCGGACTATGGAGCGAGAGCATCCGACATCCCCCGATGGTATGAGGCGGGCAGTCGCAAGCGGTGGCAGTGAGCGGCTCGCTAACGAGGTAACCCTATGATGCTCACGACGACAGCATGGCTGCTGACGGCGACTGCGGCGGCGTTTCTTCCGGCGAGCGGAGCGCAAAGCGCCAAGCAGGACGCTCAACACGCCGCGCAGTCGTTCCTGCAACGGGCGGCGGAAGGCCAGCAGGCGGAGATCGTCTTAGGGCAGCTGGCTTCAGAGCGGGCCGGAGACCGACAGGTCAAACAGTTCGGCGCGCAAATGATCGAGGACCATCGGAAAGCCAGTGCGGAGATCCGCCAGCTCGCGTCGAAGGAAGGCGTCGTCCTTCCGACCCAACTGACCGGCAAGCACAAGGACAAGCAGGAGCAGTTCGCCCGGCTGTCGGGCAGCGAGTTTGACCGCGCGTACATCGAGTACATGCTTCGCGATCATCGCAAGGACGTGAAGGAGTTCGAGCGAACCGTTAAAGCCATCAAAGATCCTCAGGTGCAGCAGTGGGCGGAAGGCACCTTGCCGCTGTTAAAAGCGCACCTTCGCCAAGCCCAACAGCTCGCCAGCGCCATCGGGATGGACGTGCCGGCAGGGAAGTAGAGGAAGTTTCCGGACGAGAGGAACATCATGAAGATCAATAAGCTGTGGTTCCAAGTCCTGTGCATGACCGGAGGGCTCGCGCTCGTGTCCTGGGCGCTGGTCATGGATCGCGCCGGTCTGGCCCAGCCGACCCCGGAAGGCAAGAAACAGCAGGCGCAGGTCGGCAGCATCGACGACGCCAAACAAAAAGGCTTCGAAGGAGTGGATTTTTCCTACGATGTGTTCGGCGCGCCTCCCGGCCAGGACGCCCTCAAAAGCGCCGAAGAGGTCATGAAAAAGGAGATCGCCCAAAAAGCGGACGTCATGAAGCGGCAACAGAAACTCTTGCACGACCGCTACGACCTCAGCTGCCGCACCGAAAAAGGCATCACCATGACGAAGGGAAAGCCTCAGCCGATCGGTCCGACCGTCAAACTGGGGAGCGGGATGACGTGGGAGCAACTCGGTCAGCTTTCTCTCGAGGAGATCAAGAAAAAAGGGGCGTTCCCGCCGGGCTTCGACCGGCTGCCGCACGTCAAGCACGCGGTGGGCGGTCAGGTCTTCCCTCAGGTCCAGACCAAGGAGTTTCCGAGGCTAGAACGGTTCGACGTGGAGTTCGATCTTCCGGACTGTGTCCTGCCCGAATTTCCTCCGCCGATTTTCCTCACGACGCATCCGGAACTCGCCGACGTCTCGCAAGGGGAAGTCCTGAATGCCGACAACTTCGACCGGCTGTTTCGAGGGCTCGTGACGCCGGCGCAACTCGACGGGTTGCGCATGCTCGTGACGCAATTTCCCCAAGAGGAGTTCAACGCCACGCATGACCGCAAATCGGCGAAACCGAGCCTTGGGGTGAGCTGTCTCGATTGCCATGTGAATTTTCATACGACCGGCCAATTCCATCTGAATCCGGACACGCGCCCGCAGATGGAGCGGCTGCGGTTGGATACCGTGAGCCTCCGGGGAATGTTCAACCAGCAGATCCACGGTTCAAAGCGCTCGATTCGTTCCGTGGAAGACTTCACGGAATTCGAGCAGCGGACGGCCTACTTCAACGGCGATCCCATCCGCGCCATGAAAAAAGGCATGAACATCATCGACCGCGTTCCCGTCGCTCATATGTCACAGATGCAGAATATGATCGACTTTCCTCCGGCGCCCAAACTGGACCCGATGACGGGCCGGTTGGACCGGTCAAAGGCTACGCCGCTCGAGCACAAAGGCGAAGACCTCTTCTTCGGAAAAGCGAAGTGCGCGGCCTGTCATCAACCACCGTCGTTCACCGATCATCAGATGCACGATCTGCATCTGGAACGATTCGGGGCTGCCGCGGACGGCCCGATCAAAACGTTCGTGCTGCGAGGCATCAAGGATTCCCCGCCGTATTTCCATGACGGGCGCCTTCCGACCCTCGAAGATACGGTTGAGTTTTTCAATGTGATCGGCGGTCTCAAGCTGGATCAGGAGGAAAAAAAGGCGCTCACCGCCTTTTTACGCGCCTTGTAAAGGCAAATGCGTGAGGAGACGCGTGATGGCAAACCCCACGACAGACGGATCCGTAC
>JBKPKC010000467.1:0-3262 GCA_046765595.1 Nitrospirota bacterium | reverse complement strand
CCAATGAGGGTTGTTGTCTGTCGGATCATTGTTCGCCAGGTTCGTGACCGGGCTGCCAGGAGCATGTTGATTGGCGTCAAACTCCCATCCGCGTTCACCCGATAGCCCGACACAAAATTCGAATCGTGGTTGGCGATATAGACAAACCGGCCGGCTTTATCGACGTTCACGTTATGTGGATGCGAGCCGACAGTCACTGGACCGCCGACGGGCGTGAGTTTTCCGCTCCCGTCCGAAGTGAACGGTTGGACGTTGTTACCGGCGAAATTGATCACATATGCAAGCTGACTCGCCCCGCCGGCCGGCGGATTGTTGGGGGTATTGTTCGTGCTTCCTCCGCCGTTGTCGCTTCCGCTGCTACAGGCGACGAAGAGCGCCAATGAGAACATGACCCAAAAACCATGCTTGTGGCCCAGCTTCAGTGGTGAACCGGTCGAACGAGTGGCGCAGCTCATATGACCTCTCCTTTCGATGACGAACCAAACGCGCTCGATGGAGCGCCCGCCATCCGCGCCTTGGATGAAAGGATCAGGAGACTGTCCGTGAACCTCAAACCTTCCAGTGAAATGGCGAGCGCGCCGACGAGCCGGAGCAAGTTCTACACCGAAGAAGCCCCGATGACTTTTTGAGGATTAACAGGGAGTCGGCTAGGAGAATCGGACCACCGATATGACAGATTGTCTCTTTGCTAAAAAATGCCTGACACCTTGTCTTTAATGTTTCCGATCGTTCCGGGGTGCAGTGGGTTCATGCGCGAGATGGATTTCCACTTCCCTAAAAGTCGGTTGAAATACACCAGCAGAGACTATAACCCATGTTTCCGCTCTGTAATGTCTTGCACGATCCCAACCATTCGCTTCGATTCTCCACTGATCACAATTCGGCCTTGACTCGCGAACCAGCGAACTTTTCCGTTTCTATGAAGGACGCGGAACTCCGACCTGAAAGTTTGGTTGCCCTTACATGCGCCGTCGAATTCCTCCGATACACGACACCGGTCTTCGGGATGAATAAAGTCCATCCAATTTCCGTCCGCAGTTGCTGGCTGGTCTGATCGGACTCCGAGCATTTCCGCGATATTTTCGCCCCACCTGTTGATACCTGTTGTGAGATCCGTCTCCCATGCACCGAGTCCCCCCGATTGCATGGCAAGCTTGAGTCGTTCTTCGCTTTCGCGCAACGCAATTTCTGCTCGCCTGCGCGCGGTAATGTCCATGCCTTCACACAGCAGATACTCGACGGTGCCGTCGTGGCTGCGAAGCGCCGTGACGGTATTCATCGCGTACCGCAGTTCCCCATCGCCAAGCCGATAAGGAGCTTCGCCCCGCGCAGGGCCTGGCTGGCGTAAGGCTTCCGCAAATTGCCGGCTCCACTCGGCGACCGTATCCGGCAAATCGCGCCACCATGGAGCCTCAAGGAAACTGCGACCGATCCACTCTTGCGGTTGTATATTCGTTCCTTCGTTATTCCGATAAACGGATTCACTGAGCTGCAGGAGCTGCCCTTCGGGTGAGAGCAATGCACTGAAGGCGAACTGCTGGTTGAAAATGGCCCGCATGAGGCGTTCACTTGCACGGAGCTCTGTAACGTCGGTCCAATAAAGATTGGCATAGTTCTCATGGCCAATCGGCGTCACAGAAACGAGGTAATGACGAGAGCCGCTCGCGTGTTCGGAAATGTCCGGTCGTGTCGTTCTCAATGAATGGTCGACCAACTCTCGAAGAAATGCTTGAACCGGTTGGCCGACTTCGAGGTGTAGCTCCTTGAGAAGTCTCTCTGAGGCCGGATTTTTGTACAGGAGAATGCCGGCGCGGTTCACGCGCAGGACAGGAGAGGGATTTTGCGCTGGAAACAATGCCACGGCCGCGACCGCGTCTTCGGCCTGCTTGCGATCTGTAATATCAAAACTGATCCCATTGATGCGTATCGCCTCTCCCTGCTGGTTGAACTCCATTGTCCCGGTCCGTTGAATCCATCGAATACTGCCATCCGGTTTCACGATGCGGAATTCCATATCCTGATTACATTTGTCTTTGAGCGACTGCTCATGTGCTGCGGAAATGCGAGGGCGATCCTCGGGATGCACGCAGGACATCCATAGGGCAGGAGAGGGCTGTAACGCCGGATCTATCCCGAACAGCTCATAATAGGGGGCGGACCATGTGATTGTTTCAGTCCGCAGGTCGATCTCCCACACGCCGGCCTTCGCCCCCCGCTGTGCCGCCAACAGGAGATCTTGCGTCTTTAGGAGTTGTGCATTGGCTTGTCGAAGCTGCTCTTCATTCTCGAGCAGTATTTTGTCCGCTTGGTGCTTATGAAGCGCGATCGCCAGTTGTACAGCGAGGTCGCGATCGCCGAAGGGCTTGAGGATGTATCCATAGGGTGCGGTGGCATTGGCTCTTTTCACGGTGTCGAGATCCGAGTTCGCGGTGACGAAGACGACCGCGGCCTCGCACACCTGACGGAGCCTTTCCGCCGTCTGGACGCCATCTAACTTTCCGCTTAATTGCAGATCGAGCAGCACTACGTCCGTAGGGAATGTTCGAGCCGCATCGATAGCCTCCTCCCCTGTCGCACATATATCGATAATCCGATAACCCAGTGCCTTGACCTTTCGGGAGAGGTCTTCGGCGACGATGGCCTCGTCTTCAACGATCAAGACAGTTGGCTCGACAGGAGCTTCGCTGATCATTTTGTCGCGATAAATTTACCAAAACGACTTTAGGGGCAAGCTCGGGATACCCCTAGTCTTCCAAGAGCGATCGTATGGCAGGGACTCTCTCCGACGGTTATTATTTTTGCCATTGCTTGCAACCGGGAGCAGCGGGGTTGACATATCAACAATCGTTGATATATATCGACTCATGAGCCGCACCATTGGTACTGGTCAAATCGAAGAAGCCTCTCAGCTCTTCCATGCGCTCTCGGAACCGACGCGTTTGCAGATCTTGGAGAAACTCAAAGATGGAGAACAGTGCGTGTGTGAGTTGATGGAGGCGTTTAATACCGGCCAGTCTCGATTATCGTTCCACCTGCGTGTCCTCAAGGAGGCTGGCTTGATTACCGATCGTCCAGCAGGCCGTTGGACGTATTACTCGTTAAATGTGGAAGGCCTCAGAGAGGTATCGTCATGCCTTAACGCATTGGAAGATTCTCGGCCAGCACGTCGTCCATCTGCATCATGCACGTAATTTTTTTTATGGCGTCTACATCAACTCTTATTGATTTGAGACTAACGAAGCCGCTATGGAAGCCCTAGTCA
>JBKPKC010000466.1:0-6406 GCA_046765595.1 Nitrospirota bacterium | reverse complement strand
GGCATACACGGTATTCGACAGCGCGGCCCCGCGTGATGAGGGGGGCTTGGAGTAATCGATCGGACTGTGGTCTTCCTTGGCCATTTCCTCAAAGTAGGGGCGAAGAAAGGCCAGCCAGTCCTGCTGGACTTTGCCTGAAGTGGCGAGGTCGACAAAGCTGAGCGCCAGCGCCTCGGCCAATCCGATTGGTTGCCCGTTCGTGAGCACGATCACGCCCAGTTGTTCGGAAGGCAGCAATTCCACCACCGTCCCTGCCCCCTGCTCAAACGCCCCGGAGTGGCTCAAGACGACACGCCCCAACTCATCGGACCGCACGCCCCATCCTAGACCGTAGAAACCGTAGAGTTCCCCGGCTTTTTGGGTCTGAGGATCGCTGACCATGTGCGGTCGATAGGTTTCGGCAAGGGCTTCTGGCGATATCACGGGAACGCCCTCGAACGTGCCATGGTTGAGATGCAAGCGCATCCAT
This sequence comes from Nitrospirota bacterium, assembly GCA_046765595.1. GTDB lineage: Bacteria > Nitrospirota > Nitrospiria > Nitrospirales > Nitrospiraceae > Nitrospira_C. The sequence goes on along the minus strand of JBKPKC010000466.1, from coordinate 5,937 downwards.
CGGGCCATGTCGTTGACGCTCGAGCTGGCGCCGCCGGCAGGGGATTGGGCGTCAGGCTCGCGTTGGTATTTCGCCACCCATTTTCCGTCGAGCAAGACGTGGCCGCGGGCGCGGTTCGGTCTGGCAAGGAAATCGGACAATCGCGAGCTCGTGGAGGTCATGCCCAGCCGTTTGTAGAGCCGTTCCTGCGTCAGATCTTCCCACGGGGTTTCGGTGACCTTCGCAGCGGCGATCGCGCCCTCGGTCATGCCGAAATTGGTATAGGCGTAATGCGAGCGAAAATTGTTCTTCGTTGGCATGAATCGCAGGCGCTTCAACACTTCCGTGCGGTCGTAGCCCATGTCTTCGAGCAAATCGCCGGCATGGTCCGGTAGACCGCTGCGGTGAGCATACATGTCGCGGATGGTGACGGCGGCAGTCACGGAAGGGTCATGCATCCGAAAAGCCGGATCGTGATCGATAATGCGGTCATCCCATTGCACCTTGCGGTCGCTGACGAGCCCGGCAATCACGGTGGAGCCGAGCGGCTTGGAAACTGACGCCAGTTGGAATACAGTATCCGCATTGACCGGATCCGACTTGCCTGCTTCGCGAAAGCCAAAGCCCTCGGCATAGACGACTTGGTCTTTATAGACCACCGCCACCGCCGTGCCGGGTACGCCGGTCTTTTGCAGACTGGATTTAGCGAGTTTCTCCAACTCAGCCACCGCAGCCTTGACCTTCTCCGGTGTGATCTTAGAGGTGGAGGATACGGTGGTCCCGCCTGACGCGTGCCCCGGCGGTTGAGCTGGACTTCCAGCGGGATAATCGGAGGCACATCCGGCGAGAGACGCCGTCACAAGAGCCAGGACACTCATCGCCAATGTGGCGCGCAGCGGTTCGACCATTGGATTCATGATCAGCGGCCCTCTTGAGTGAGATGCATGGAGGAAAGGTCAGCGTCTAGAATACCTAGGTTGAATCATTCAGACGTGCGTGAAAAGACATCCGGAGGAATGGACCGTCATGGGGTTCGTTGTTCGACGCCTGAGCGCTGTGGCTGCGAGAGGTAGCGGTACATGCCTTCCACGTTCTCGGGGAACCAGTCGGCATAGCGTCCCCAGGTCTCGTACTTGGGCAGCTGCACCGCCTTCTTCGCCTCTTGCACACTGGCACCTTTCTGCACCTGTGCGAGCACTGCGGCTCTGAGATCTTCCAGATAGCTCCGGAACATGCGGACGTGTTCTTTTCTGCCGATCTTTCCATGGCCCGGGACCAGCGTCTCGAAGTCCAATTGCTCGACGCGCTTGAGCGATTCGATCCAGTCGTCGGGATAGTCGCTCCGCATGGTGCGGTAGGCCACGGTCTCGACCGGAATGAAATCCACGGCGAAGAGGAGCTTGTGCTGGGGCAGCAGGACGACCAGGCTGTTATCGGAATGGTTTTTCCCCGTGTAGATCAGTTCGACATGTGTGCCGCCCAGATCGATAAACATTCGATCGGTGAAGGTCAGGCTGGGAACGGGTGTGGTCGGGTCTGCGGCATCCACAATGTACGTTCGAGCCGCGGCATGGCTCACGAAGACGGCTTGATCGGCAAAGACGCTGCCGCCGGTGATGTGATCGCTGTGGTGGTGGCTATAGACCACAAAGCGCACGGGCTTGTCGGTGAGTTTTGAGAGCGCTGTCTTCAACCACCTGGCCGCTTCGGCGCTGATGGGATCGGTGACGATCACGCCCTCGCGAGTCGTGATGAAGATGGCCTGATGAAATTGATGGCGAAACACATACACGTCGTCGGCCACCTTCGTAATTTCGTCGTCCGACGTCGATGGTTGACCCGAAGCGTCCACTCCCAAGAGCGACAGCCATCCAACCAGAATGCACGCGAGCCACTTTACGAGGTACATGCGTTACTCCGCGGTGAGGGACTTGCCGCTCTTCTTCACGGATGCCATTCGGCCAATTCCACCGTGATGCCTTCGGGGCCGGAAAGAAATACGAGCTTCCTGGCATGAAAATCCAGGACGTCGTTTCGGAGCGTCACGCCGTGATCAACAAGGCGTTTCACTTCCGCTTCCAAATCGGTCACGGCGAAGCAAATATGGTTGTACCCCGGCTTCGCCAGGTTCGCGACGTCCCCATCCGGCAGCTGTTGCGGCCGGATATAGCGCAGCAGCTGAATTTCAAACCGGGGGGTCGCCTGTTTCGACACGAGCGTGACGTGCTCGGCCTCAATGCCGTCCACACCCATGTAGCGGGCAAATGTGGCACCGGAGATGACCACCGATTTCTCTTCGATAAAGCCGAGAAGAGCGAAAAACTCTTTCGCCTTCCCGACGTCCCGTACGACGACGGTCACGTGATCAAGATGCTGAATCATGCGACATCCTCTGTGGGGTACGGGCAAGGACTACGCGCGGATATTGTCCTTGGCCGCAGGGACCACCCGTCGTGGATTCAGCGAGGAAGTGTATGCCGCGTTCACGCACCAGCGCAACTGGCTGCCGGACTAGTGAATCCGGTCTCGCTTTATGAAGTCCGCAAGGGGTATCCTGCTGCCGGCGAACACACATGTGCCGCACTGCTGCCACGCCGACGAACTGCAGGGCGCTCCTTGGCCGCCTGGCTCCCGGTTTGTCTCGCCTCCTCGAGTATCGGTCAGAATGGCTCCGCGATGATCTGATCGCCGGAATTTCCGTTGCGGCAGTGGCGGTCCCGACCGCCATTGCGTATGCGCAACTTATCGGCTTCGATCCAATTGTCGGCCTCTATGCGGCCATCCTTCCCTTGCTCGCCTACGCACTGTTTGGAACGTCGCGCCAACTGATCGTCAATCCCGATGCGGCGACTTGCGCCGTCTTTGCCGCCACCGTCTTGCCGCTCGCAGCCGGTGACCATCAGGCGCTCGGTGCGCTGTCGGTCGCATTAGCGGTCTTGACGGGAATCCTGTGCATTGCCGCCGGGCTGTTCAAATTAGGATTCGTGGCAGACTTTCTCGGAAAGCCGATTCTGATCGGCTATCTCAACGGCGTCGCCATCAGCATTTTTCTTGGCCAGATCGGGAAAGTGTTCGGGTTTCCGATGCACACACGCGGGATCGTACCGCGGCTCGTTGAACTGGTCGGGAAGTTGCCGCAAACGCATCTGCCTACGCTGAGCGTCGGGCTGACCACTCTTGCGGTGATGCTGCTCGGCAAGCATTGGTGGCCGAGGGCACCGGCGCCGCTGGTCGCCATGCTCGGCGCGGGCGCGCTGGTCTTTGGAATGGACTTGGAAGCCGGTGGTGTGACGGTGGTGGGCCACTTGCCGAGTGGACTGCCGGGATTGGTGTGGCCCGAATTCGATCCCGAGTTGCTGAAACCACTCCTTGGCGGCGCCTTGGGCGTCGCGCTCGTCAGCTTCAGCAGCGGGATGGTGACGGCAAGAAGCTTTGCCGCGCGCAATCACTATGAAGTCGACGTCGATCAGGAATTTGTCGCGCTGGGGGCCTGCCAAATTGCCGCAGGACTGTCACACGGGTTTGCCGTCACCGGAGCTGACTCTCGGACTGCAGTCAACGATGCCATGGGGGGCAAGACGCAGGTGGTCAGCGTCATCGCCGCTGTCACCATGACCGGCGTGCTGATCTTCCTCACCGAACCGTTGCGGTATCTCCCTCTGGCGGCCCTCGGCGCGGTCCTGATCGTCGCCGCAATCGGCCTCTTCGACCTGTCCGGCCTGCAGCAGATGTGGCGAATCAATCGTGCGGAATGCGGGCTCTCCCTCTTGACGACGCTGGGCGTGATCTGGCTTGACCTTCTGCACGGCATTCTCTTGGCAGTCGTGACGGCACTGCTGTTGTTGATCAAGCGTGCGTCGCGACCGCCGGATGCGATTCTGGGACGTGTGCCCGGCATGAAAGGCTGGCATGCGCAAGCTCACCATGACACTGCGGTCGCCCCTCCGGGGCTGCTCGTCTACCGGTTCGGCGCGTCGATTGTCTTTTTCAACGCCGGGTATTTCAAGAAACGGGTCTTGGAGCTTGCGGGCGGTCATCCCGGCCTCAACTGGTTTATTCTGGATGGAAGCACGATCAACCTCATCGATGTCACCGGAGCGGAAATGCTCGATTCACTGACGCAGGAGTTGTCTTCAAGGAACATCCGGTTCGGACTGGCAAACGCTCGCCGGGATGTATGCGCCACGCTTGAACGGGCTGGAGTGGCGACGCGAATCGGCTCCGAGTTCATATTTCAAACGCTCAACAGCGCCATGGATGCCTTCAATTCCAGGACCCACGCATGAGCTACCGGGCGGGGACCGGATCGGTTTGCCCGACGGTACACATCAAACTCGACGGAATGTCGAGCTGCCCGGAGGGGCGGAATCCCCAGGCGGTGGCCAAGGCCTGACACGCGAGGGCTCGCAGCGTCTTGTCGGTGAGCTCGAGGCAGTGGGGATAATGGGCATTGGCTCGCAGCGCCGTGGCCCCGGTCTCCGCCGACAAGCCCCGCACATCAACACTGACGTTGAAGCGCGAGCCGCAGTTCGGTTCGAGCAGTGTGCCCTCTTTGGTGGCTTCCTGCTCAACAAAGACCACAAGCTCCGCTTTCATCTCTCGTGCGACAGCCAGCGCGGCATTGCGAGTGGAGAAATTGTGAGCAATCTGAGGCGACCTGACCGGATGCGTATCCGGCATCGAGAGATTGGAATACCGATGCGCCCGGAGCCATTCCGCCGCCATCTCGAGCAACGGCGGGTCCGCCCAAATAAGGATCGGCTCGTCGGTGGCCGGCAAGAGGGTGTGGGATCCGTTTGTGATGGGAAATCGGACGCCGGTAGGCGTCGGCTTTGACGGGCATCCTTGCAGCCAGAGGACAGCGAAGAGCAGGCACAGGATTCCGAGAGCCGGAAGGGCGCGTGTCATGGCTCGGCGAGCTTCCTGCACACAAGAGCCAGGTGGCCCCGCCCTGACGGGTCGTCAATCTTGGCACGGATGATCTCGAAGCCCGTCTCTCTCAGGAGATCGACGCTCTTCTCGGGAGCGTAGCCGCTGTAGAAAAAATCGACTCCGAACATGGGAGCCGTAAATTCATCTTCAGTTCCGCCGAGCGAGAGAAGCATCGGTGCGCCGGGGTCGAGCCACCGGTGCATGCTGCAAAACAGCGTGCGATGCCGAGCGCGTGGGATATGAAAGACGGAATCCCAGGCGACAAGGCCGTGATACCGTGTGCTCAATTCGAGATCCAACATGTCGGCCGTAATGAACTCCGCCTCGGGGCATAACGCTCCGGCAAAGCGGAGTTGCGCCGTGGAGGCATCGACGCCGGTCACGGCATAGCCCCGGTCGAGCAGGCATCGGCTGACGATGCCCGGCCCGCATCCAAGATCCAGCACGTGAGCGTCTGGTGGGAGAAGGGCTGCGAAGTCTTCAATGTACGGCTTTTCGCGCTCGAGGATGATACGTTCTCGGATCCACTGCTCGGCGATCAGGTCATAAGGAGCGCGGTTGGCGGCGTGGATGTTGGGGGCCATGCACGGATTGTGACGGTCTTTTCTCGCCGCCGCAACCGGTAGGGCGTTCCTGGGACTATCCTTTTTTCCAGTTCTCAATTACGGTAGTTCTGCGAAACCATTCCACCAGTGGAGCATCCGCGAGAGATGCCACGCCGCCAGGAGACCGCATCGGGCGCCTACCGGTTGATCCCCTGGACGCCCTACGCCATTGCCCTTGCGCTCATCGTGTCGATGATGCCGGCAAGGGCGGAGTGGTTGTATGTCACGGCTGTCATTGGAGTGCTGGCGTCTCTTGCCGTAGGCCGGACGTCTGGAGCACCCGCCGCCGGCTCATTGCAGACACGCGTCTGGACGTTCGTCAAGGGCTGGCTCATCGTCGTTGTGCTTGCCGCTCTCAGTGTTCTGCACGGAAAATGGGAGCCCATGGTGTTCTTTGCGTTCGTCGGTCTCGTCTCAACGC
>JBKPKC010000465.1:0-19572 GCA_046765595.1 Nitrospirota bacterium | reverse complement strand
ATGGACGCCAAACCGCTGGAAGCCGTCATGCTCAAGTTTTTCCGCCGCGAGGCCGACGTGCTGGTGGCCTCGGCCATCATTCAATCGGGCATCGATGTGCCGAACGCCAACACGATCATCGTGAACCGGGCCGACATGTTCGGACTCGCGCAACTCTACCAGCTGCGCGGACGCGTCGGCCGCAGCGGCGATCAGGCCTATGCCTATTTTCTCGTCCCGGACGAAGGCCAGCTCACCGACGACGCGCAGAAGCGCCTGACGGCCATCCAGCAGTTCACCGAGCTGGGATCAGGGTTTCGCATCGCGGCAGCCGACCTGGAAATCCGCGGGGCCGGCAATCTCCTGGGGAAGCAGCAGTCGGGGCATATCGCCGCGATCGGGCTGGATCTCTACATGCAAATGGTGGAACAGGCCGTGCAGCGCTTGAAGGGCCAGGTCGTGGAGGAAGAGCCCGATCCGACGCTGCGCCTGAATGTGTCGGCGTTCATCCCGGAAGACTACGTCGTCGACCCGCATCAGCGGCTGTCGCTGTACAAACGGCTGTCGTCTTCGACGCAAGTGGGGGATCTCGCGCTCCTGCACGGCGAAATTCAGGACCGGTTCGGACCGCCGCCGGAACCGGTCGAGCGGCTCCTTGAAGTGATGCAGATCCGTCTGCAAGCCAAGGCCCTGCGGCTCGCCTCGATCGAGCTCAAGACCGGGTCCGTGGTGGTCACGCTCGACGGCAAGAGCAAGGTCGCGCAGACCGCGATCCAACGTCTGATGGACCGGTACAGGTCCCGTATCCGCTTTCTGTCTCCGCTGGCATTTGAACTCCAAATGCCGCATCAGGACTGGCCTTCCCTCTTTCCTGAACTGACGGCAACCTTGCAAAGCCTGGGAGTCTGTGATACCAACAGCACAGCGACAGCGCCTTCGCACGACTAATCCCACGAGGATTCGCACTCCGATGCATCGTCCATTGACGGGTTTTGCCGCTGCTTCGGCCGTCCGGCGGCTGGGCCTCCTGACGCTCGTTGTCGGGGGGCTGCTTGCGCCCTTGGCCGGATGCACGCCGCCGCAAGCCGAAGAGCGCGTGGTCGCCTTCGTCAACGGCAAACCCATCACGCAGACCGAATTCGACCACGAGTGGGGCGACCTTCCGGAGGCGACGAAAGCCCGGTACGAGAAAGAAGGCGGACGTCAGACCTTCCTTAAGGAGCTGGTCGACCATGAACTCCTGCTGCAGGAGGCCCGCAGACAGGGACTCGACCAGAGCGACGTCATCCGCGACCGTGTACGCCGGTACAAGGAAAAAATGCTGATCGACGAATTGCTCAAGGACCGGATGAAGACGACGGTCGAGCTGACGAAAGACGAACTGGACCACTATTACGAGGAGCACGCCTCGGAACTGCTGACCTCGCTGAAGGTCCGCGTCGCCCAAATGTTGCTGCCCAATTATCCCGCCGCCAAGGATCTGGAGACACAGGTCAACCGGGGCGGCGATTTCGGGAAGTTCGCCCAGCGCTATTCGATCGATTACAAGACCAAGGCCAAAGGCGGCGACCTGGGTCCATACCGGAAAGGTCTCGTCATTCCGGAAGTCGACGAGGTCATCAAGACGCTCAAGCCGGGCATGGTCAGCGCGCCGATCAAGACGGAAGCCGGCTACTATCTGGTTCAGATCAGCGCCTTGGAGCCGGAAATCATCCAGGCGGATCTGGCCAAGCGGGAACGGCTGCGGCAGGAACTGCTGTATCTCAAACGAAAACAATACTTCGACAGCGTGATCGCGGAAATCAAGGCCAAGGCCGTCGTCAAGCTGGCCGACGGGTCGCGTCCGGTCGCCGACGGTTTGACCAAGCGGTAGCAGGCGGCGGCTGCTTCCGCATCCCTCGCTGAATCCTGTACAATCACCGGATACGTCGCGCGACCAGTCACCCGTCGCGTCGACAGGCCATGATCATCTCGTCTCGCACATCGATTCTCGTCTTGATCTGTCTCACCCTCCTGTCGGTTGCGGCCGGGTTCGGCCTCGCGTCCCCATCTCTGGCGGCCAAAGTCGAGGATCGCATCGTCGCGATCGTCAACTCCGATCTGATCATGCTGTCGGAACTGAAACGGGAGATGGCGTCTGAGCGCGAGCGGATCGAGAAGCGATACCGCGGCGAGGAGCTTTCCCGCCGTCTGCAACTGGCGGAAGCGATGGTATTGACCAACATGATCGAGCGCCGCCTGCAACTGCAGGAGGCGAAGGCCAAGAGCGTGGACGTCAGCGACAATGAAGTCAAACAGGCCATCAAGCAGTTGAACCAGCAAGGCGAGAACATCGACGAGAAGGACTCGTTCAGCACGAAAAGCGTGCGCGATCAGCTGACGCTGCTCAGAGTCGTCGATCGGGAAGTCCGCAGCGGCGTGATGGTCGCGGATCCGGAAATGAAACGGTACTTTCAGGAACACCGCGACCGGTTCGCGCTGCCGGAAGAATATACGTTGAGCCAGATTTTTCTCAAAGCGCCCGCCTCCGAGGACATGGCCGCCTCAAAAGCCAAAGCCCGGGAGATCACGACGCTGATCAAACAGGGCGAATCCTTCGAAGACCTCGCACTCCACTTCTCGGACGGGCCCACGGCGTCACGGGGCGGACGATTGGGACTGGTTCGTCAGGGAGAGCTGCTGCCGGCCATCGAGCGTGGCGTCGCTAATCTCGTTCCCGGCGGTATCTCCGAGGTGATCGAAAGTCCCGAAGGCCTCCACATCGTCCGGCTCGACGACAAGAAACCGAAAGCGTTCCGGCCCTATGAAGAAGTGCGGCAGGAAATTCAGGCACTGGTCTTTCAACAGAAGAGCGAAGACATGTTCCAAGCCTGGCTCGCCAACTTGAAGAACAAATCCTACATCGAGATCAAGTTCGGCAACGCGCCTTTAAAGCAGACCACAAGCGTTCCCGCCCCTCCCCCGTCACCGACGAGTACGCGGTAATGGCTCCCGTCAGCGCCAGGCGCTCTTCCAATCGGCGCAGCCCGGCCGTGCGCTCGCTCGCTTTCAATTTATCGGCCTTGGTCGCCACCACCACCGGATCGTAGCCGATCGCTCGGAGCCAGACCACTGTCTCCGGGTCTTGCGGCCCCACGACGCGGCTCTCCACCAGCATGACGACCGTGCAGACGTGCTCGCGGCGGTCGAGGTACGCCTCGATCAGTGGAGCCCATTGCGCCCGTTCTACCTTCGAGACCTTGGCATAGCCGTAGCCCGGAAGATCGGCCAACACGAACCGTGGCAGCTGCGAATCGTCGGTCTCTACGGCAAACAGGTTGATCGCCCGTGTTTTCCCCGGCGTGCGGCTGACCTTGGCCAGCCCTTTGCGCTGGAGGAGGGAATTGATCAGCGAGGACTTTCCCACATTCGAGCGGCCGACCACGGCAATTTCCGGAGAAGGCCCGGTGGGAAATTGTTCTGAGGCGGCGCAACTTCTGATAAACTCGGCCTTCAGAATTTTCACGAGACACCTCGCCCCATGTCATACGGGTCACGGATACGGAAGTCAACCAAACGGCGGCGCAGCCGCGTCATGCTCCTGCTGCTGGCGTGTATCGCAGTTCCCGCGGCCGGGCTGGGGCTAGTGTGGCTGCTCACGCTTCCCGATGTCTCGATACTGCGAACGGCCAATCCCACGACGACCGCCCTTATCGAGGCCCGCCAGGCGGAGGCGGAGGCCGCCGGCACGCGCCTGGGCCGGCATTGGATCTGGATGCCCATGTCGCGCATGTCGCCGCATTTGCGGCGCGCCGTGGTGGCCGCGGAAGACGCCTCCTTCTTCACCCATGAGGGGTTCGATTGGGAAGGCATGAAGGACGCCGCCCTCTACGACCTCGAGCAGGGCGCTCTCAAGCGCGGCGGCAGCACGATCACCCAGCAGCTCGCCAAAAACCTGTACCTCTCGTCGGAGCGCTCGATATTGAGAAAGGCGCAGGAAGCCTTGATTACCCGCTCGCTGGAACACCACCTGACGAAGGAACGCATTCTCGAGTTGTATCTCAACGTGGCCGAATGGGGCACGGGCGTATATGGCGCCGAAGCGGCGGCCCGGCATCATTTCAGGAAGTCCGCCTCGGAGTTGACCGAGGAGGAGGCCGCGTGGCTCGCCGCCGTTCTCCCCTCGCCCCGGCGCTACGACCCGCTGCGGAAGACGACCTCGCTCGTTCGGCGGTACGAGCGCGTTCTGCATCGCATGAGCCAGACGACGCGTCCTCAAACGCGCATCCACTGACCTCGGATGGCCGGCTGGCGCATGACGGTGTGGGTGACCGCCTTGAGCCTGACGCTGATCGGCCGCGTCGCTGCCGAACCCCCAGAGCCGGATGCCTCGCTCGAAACAGACGAACTCGTCATCAGCGCAACCCGGACGCCGGAAGCGGTCGGACAAAGCGCGGCATCCGTCACAGTGCTGACCCAGGAGGAGATCCAGCGATCCCCCTATCCCGGCGGACACGAATTGGATGATGTGCTCCGCTCGGTGCCGGGCGTGCAGCCTGCCCTCCTCAGCAGCCGGTACAATCATCCCACGGCGCAATCGATCACCTTGAACGGATTGGGCACCCGCCGGGCACTCGTCCTGCTCGACGGCGTCCCGCTGAATGATGGATTCGGAGGCTGGATCAACTGGGGCTTGGTTCCGAATGATCTGGAACGGGTGGAAATCGTGCCGGGAGGAAGCTCAAATCTGTACGGCACCTGGGCCATGGGGGGCGTGATCCATGTGATCACGCGGACTCCCGCTGCCGGAACCAGCTTCACCGTGGACAGCCAGGCGGGCTCGTTGAGTACGTATCAACAGGCTCTCAATGCCCGCTATGGCAGCGATCGCTTCCGGTTCTCCTTGGGATACCGATGGTTTCATACGAACGGCATCATTCCCGTCCCTGACTATCAGCGCGGTCCCGTTGATCGCACGAACGATTCGCGGCACGAATTCTTCAACGGCAGTCTCGGCTGGATGCCGACCCAGTCGACCACCGTCGACCTTTCCGGCAGTTTTTTTCGGGAGGACCGAACGTTCGGCACCACGCTGAGCATCGCCTCCCGAACCACCGGCACGATCGCCCTCGGACTCCGCAGCGACCAGCATCGCGCCGGGCTGTGGGAAGGGAAGCTCTTCGGTCAATGGCAGACCTTCCGCAATCTCACCTCCCAGATCATCCCTTCGCCGCTCGTGCGTCAAAGCGAGTTTCAGAACAGCATTCAAACGATTCCCAGCAACGATTTCGGCGGGTCCCTGCAGTGGACGGGCCGATTGTTCGGCGCGGACCGGCTCGTGTTGGGAGCGGACGCTCGAACGATCATCGCCCAGTCGACCGACGAGGTGTTTTCCCAAACGGCGTTTCTCGGCCAAACATTGTCGCGGGGTCAGCAGCTGGGATGGGGCCTGTTCGGCGGATGGATCGTGCCGCTTGCCGACCGCTGGACGGTGACGCCGGGCGTACGGGCCGATTGGTGGAAAAACTACAACGCCCGCATCGATACGCCGGCCGGCACGACCGTGCCGGCCGACAACCTCATCAGCGTCGTGAATCCGAAGCTTTCATCGGGCTATCGCATCAGGGAGACGCTGCGGGCGGGCGCCTCGGTCTATCAGGCGTTCCGGGCCCCGACGTTGAACGAGCTCTACCGTGGTTTCGCCTCCGGCGGATTCGTGTTTCTGCCGAACGATCAGCTCCGTCCTGAACGTCTGACCGGCGTCGACGCCAAGCTCGAAGGCGAATTGCTGACGGACCGGTCGCTTCAGTGGCGCCTCTCCGTGCACCGTGACGAGGTCAAGGACCAGATTCTGTTCGTGTCACAGACCGCCTCCGCTGCCCGGCGTCAGAACGTGGGCAGGACCCTTGCCGTCGGCGGAGCGGCGGACGTGAGCTACCGGCTGTCGCCCCTCCTCTCGCTCACTCTCGGCTATGCCTATGTGGATTCCGCGATCACGAATTTCCCGGGCAGCCCGGACCGTGAAGGCAAACGCGTCCCCAACGTCTCGCGGAGCCAGCTCACCATGGGCACAACGGTGGGACGTCCCGATTGGCTGGAGTTGGTGATTCTGGCGCGGTATTTGTCGCGCCAATATGTCGACGACGCCAATACCCAGCCTGTCGCGGACTTTTTCGTCATTGACGCCTCGCTGCAGCACGAGATCCGCCGGGGCATCCGTCTCCTGCTCACAGGGGAAAATCTCACCGACCGGCAGTACATTGCCACGCAAACCGGTCCCGTGAAAACGCTGGGGAGCCCGCTGCTGATCATGGGAGGCGTGCGCGCCGAGTTTTGATTCAGTCGCCGGCCGACGCGTCGCCCACGGCGCGGAAATCCCGCTCGCCGAAGATGGCGGAGTCGTGAGTGTAGTGTTTGAATTCGAGGAGGTTTTTCGAGGGATCTTCGAGGAAAAACGTGTGATGCTCGATGCGCGTGCCGGGGAACCGGACCCGCGGCTGTTGGAAGAACGTCAATCCGTTCGCTTTCGCCCGGTTTGCCAGAGCCTCCCACGGCTCTTTGGACAGAAACACGAGGCCGAAATGGCGCGGATAGATGCCTTTCTGCTCAGCGGGAGCCTCTTCCACCACGTGGGCCACCAACTGGTGGTCGGCGAGACCGAACGTCACCGCGCCGGCGGATTCACGGCCGAGCGTGCAGCCCAGCCCGTCGACATAGAAGCGCTTGGCTGCATCGATGTCGTGAATCGGGAAGGCCAGATGAAACAGAATGCCGCTCATGTCCAACGTCCTTTGACATTCGGAGCCGCGGAGCCGTCCCACCAGCCGGCGGCCATGTGGGGGGTCACGTGCGTAATCGCGAACCGCCCTTCCGTCGTCATGACCAATGTACCAGCCGCACCGCCGATGCGCGAGACCAAACGGCGCAAGACCGCCGCCGCCGCAAGACGAGGCGCTTGGCCGGCGGCAAGCCGTTCACAGATCGCCTTGGCGACCGCCAAACGGATGATGCCCTCGCCGTGGCCCGTCATCGACACCGCTCCGCTGCGGTTGTCGGCGTAGACCCCGCAGCCGATCAGCGGCGTGTCCCCAATCCTGCCCGGCAGCATGGCCTCGATGCCTCCGGTGGAGGCGCCCGCCGCGACGGTCCCCGAACGGTCCAAGGCGACGGCACCGACGGTCCCATGACCCTTCGTTCGAGTTCTATGCTTCATCAACAGTTGCTCATACGGGCTGCTGCGAGCGGAGCTCCTGGCATGCCGTTCCAGCTTGAACTGCCGGGCGAACCGCCCGGCCATCGGTCCGGCCAGCAACACGTGGCTGGTCTCTTCCATGACGAGCCTTGCGACGGTGATCGGATGGACAAATCCTTCGAGGGAGGCGACGGCGCCCGCCTCCAGATCGGCCCCTTCCATAATAGAGGCGTCCATCCGCTGGATACCGTCCAGTTGCCGCTTGGCTCCGCGGCCGGCATTGAACAGCCCGGAGGCTTCAAGCACGCTGATCGTGTGTTCGACCGCCAGCAGAGCGTCCCCTCCCTGGCGGAGAATCGCATGGCCGGCGGCCAGCGCCTCCGAAAGGCACGACGCCTGACGCGGCGACATCGCCCGCCGGCCGGCGCCGCCGTGTGCGAGGATCAGGGGACGAGGACGGATCAATTGAGGAGGAGATCCTTGGCCTTTTGGTAGGCCGGATTCTGCATGCGGTCCAGGTCGGTACGCACGAAGCCCAGGCCCGTCACGCAGAGCTCGAAGTTGTCGGAGAGTTTGGCGAACAGCGGCCGTTCGTCCTGCGACGGCTGATCCGCCATCTGAGCGACGATGCCGTAGGAGCGTTTGCCGGTCTTCACGTAATCGACGAGGAAATCCTTATGGTAGACCAAACCCGCTGTTTTGAGACGGCGCAGGTATTCCGGAAACAATCCGGCCATGAACAGCGTAAAGTCGCCGATGTGCTGGTGCACGTCCCGCTCGCGGTCGAGCGATTGCGCCTCGAGCAACACTTCCGATTCGAAGAGGAGATCCACGACGGAATCGAGCGGCTGTCCCTGGCGATTTTTGATTTTGAACAGCTCGTCGGTGCGGGTAAATTCGACCAACAGATTTGTGACGTATCCGGTCACATTGAGATCGGGCCAACCGAGATGCTCCGTGAAGCTCTTCTCGGTCAAGGCACTGAAGAGTTGCCGCAGCGGATGTCGCGCCGGGATCGAAGTTCCCATCTCTCCCTTTCACAAATCGGACGCGGTTACACCTATTATAGCAGACTTCCGTCAGGAGACCGCCGGAATCCCCGTTCGGCTGTCCAACAGGAAGGTCACCGGCCCGTCGTTCACCAACTCGACCATCATGTGCGCCGCGAAGACACCCGTTTCCACCGCCGTACCCTGCGCCTTCAACGCGGCGGCGACTTGTTCATACCAGCGCTTGGCGTCCTCGGGGGACGCCGCCTCCTCGAAACCGGGGCGTCGGCCGCTCTTCGTGTTGCCCAACAGGGTGAATTGAGACACGAGGAGAATGGCCCCGCCCACATCCACCAACGAGCGGTTCATCTTTCCGGCCTCATCGGCGAAGATCCGTAGTCCGCGTAGCTTTTCGACCATGAACCGGCAGTCCCCTTCGCCGTCTCCCTTCGCCACACCGAGGAGCACAAGCAGGCCGGAGCCGATGGCGCCGACGGTGCGTCCTTCAACCTCGACCGACGCCCGCGTCACCCGCTGAATGACCGCCTTCATCGCTCGCGCCCGGACGCACGCAGACGGGAGAGCGAGCCTTCCAGCGCCAGCAGCTGGCGCTTCGCTGGAAGTCCGGAGGAAAATCCGCCGATCGTTCTATTTTGGGCGACGACGCGGTGGCACGGTACGATAATCGGCAGCGGATTCGCGCCGACCGCCCCTCCCACCGCTCTCGCATACTGTACCCCTCCGACCCTGGAGGCCAGACCTCGGTATGACCATAGTTGGCCATAGGGGATTGCCCGTAACGTCTTCCATACCCGCCGCTGAAACGGCGTGCCGGTCGAGAGGTCAAGCGCGAGATCGAACGAGGTGCGGCTGCCCGCCAGATACTCCAGCAACTGCTGCCTGGCCTTCCGCAGCTTCACCGAGGAGGATGGCGTCCAGGAATCTGTCTCAAGGCCCAAGCCGGCTGCGACCGCCGCCTTGGACGCCTGCGGCAGCACGATGGCCGCCAGGCCCCGCTCGGACTCGGCGATTCCCATCCACCCCCATCGCGATTTGAAGATCAAGACACGATACATGCCCGCTCCCTAACGGCCGGCGATTCTCATCCACTTCTTTCGGACCATGCCCCACACCAGATCCAGCTCCTCGGAGCGCATCAGCGCATGGATACCCAGATATCCGCTCAGACTGAGCCCGATCGCCACGGCCAGCATGACTGACTTGGCAGCCCATTCTCCTTGATGCGTCCAGACCTGCGCCCCTGCCACCCAGAGGCAGGCGAGGGCGAGCGGGATACAGGCCACCATGACGCGCCCGGCGGACCGGCCGACGGAGGCCCATTCCACGCCGCCGAGCCGGCGGTTGAGCACCGCGACCAAAATGCCGCCGTTGACCATTCCGGCCAGCGCCGTGGCCAATGCCAGCCCCGATGCTCCCAACGGCGACATCAGCATCAGCGAGAACACGACATTGGCGGTCACGGCCACGGCGGCCGAGAGGGCCGGCGTCCTCGTGTCCTGCAGAGAGTAAAACGCCGCGACAATGATCCGCACGCCGCCGAAGGCCCAGAGACCGACGGCATAGCAGAGCACCGCCATGGCGGTCTCGGCCGTATCGTGCGCCGTGAACGTGCCGTGCTCAAAAAACAGGTGCACGATCGGCGTCCGCAGAAAGATCAGACCGAGCATCGCGGGACACATGATGAACAGGATCATCCGCAAGCCGAAGCCGAGCGTGGTGCGGAGCTCCTCCATCGCGCCACGGGAGGCCTGGGCCGAAAGCGTCGGCAAGATCGCCATCGCCAGCGCGACGCCAAAGATGCCCAACGGAAACTGGATCAGCCGCATCCCGTAAAAGAGATAGGTCGGCGCCCCCGCAATGAACGACGCAAGGATGGTGCTGATCGTCAAATTGACCTGGGTGACCGACATGCCCAGCAACGAAGGCACCATCAACCGGCCGATCCTCCTGAGGCCGGGATGGCCGGGGTCGAAGCGGAAGCCGAAGAGCAGCCCTCTGATCTTGAGGCTGGGGAGCTGCATCGCGAACTGCGCTGCCCCTCCGGCCACGACGCCGATCGCCACGCCGATGATCGGCTCTTCCAAGAGGGGCGAGAGAAACAACGCGCAGCCGATGATGAAAATATTCAGAAACAACGCCGCGTAGGCCGGAACGGCGAAGGCCCGCAGCGAATTCAAAATGCCCATCGCCACTGCGGCGAGACTGATGAACAATAGATAGGGAAACATCACCCTGGCCAGCAACGTGGTCAAGGCGATCTTCTCCGGCGAATCGTGAAAGCCGGGCGCCAGCAGCTGGACCAGCCATGGCGCGGCGAGGATGCCCGCAAGCGTCACCAGTGTGACGATCGTCAGCAACGTGGTGAACACGGCGCTCGCCAGCTCCCACGCCTCACGTGGGGATTTCTGTGAGTGGTATTCGGTGAAGACCGGAATGAAAGCGGCGGACATCGAGCCCTCCGCAAACAACTCTCGCAGCAGGCTGGGAATGCGGAAGGCGACATAGAAGGCGTCGGCCGCGGGTGTCGCGCCGAAGAGACGGGCCAGGACCATGTCGCGGATGAATCCCAGGATGCGGCTGGTGAACGTCGCGGCGCCGATGACGCCCGCCGCCTTCACCAGTGAATGGTTTTCCTCCTGTAGGGGAACGGGAGACACGGCGGTGCGGTCGGGCATCCAACGGATTTTAGCAGGATAATCCGGAAAGTCTCTATTTTTAACCGTCCACGGTTCGCGCCGCCATCTCAGCGTTATGGTTCCTGCAGGAGACGGTTCGACAGCTCGTCGGGATTATCTCCGGGGACGGCGGGACAGGCGTGAGCCAGCAGCGCGCCGCACCGTTCGATCCCGGCGCAGAACCCTCCGGCGACGTCGTCTTTCCTGAGCTTCATCACGACAGCGTCGACGACGTCCTTCCACTGCGCCGGGGCGATGCCGCCGATGCCTTGATCCGGCAGCACCACCACATGCCGCTCGAGGAGCGAGACCATGAGCAACACGCCGGTACGCTGCCGTGTGCGCGAAAGGCTATGTTGGGCAAACGCCCGTTCGGCCCTGAGCTGCACTTTGCTTCGGAGGCGGTCGGTCGACGTGACGGCGCGGATGATCGGAGGAAACATGCCCATCCATGAGCCCGCAGCGTAGGCGACGAGTGTGGCGAACAGCAGCCACGCGGCATGGGCCTTCTCCCAGGCCCATGACACCCAGAGCCCTTCTCCCATCAAGAGTGCGGTCAGCACGACCAATGCGAGAGCCAATCCCACGCGGTGCTGGGCATCGCGATACAGCCCGGACCGGGCCACGAGCAGCGGGACTATCTCAGCGCTCGTGCGCGCTTCCGCGGCGCGGACCGCTTCGCTGATGCGTGCTTTCTCCTCTTCGGTCAATTCTCTGGGATTACCAATCGCCACTCGCACCTCCTCCGCCGAAATCGCCGCCACCGCCGCTGAATCCGCCGCTGTCGAACGATCCGCCGCCGCTCCAGCCTCCGCCGCCGGTACTGTACGAGGTCCAGTCGTTGAAGCCGGACCGCCGGCGGCGGCCGCCGCCCGCGCTCAAGACCATCCACAGAAGCACAGCCGTCACGCCGGCAGCCACGACTCCCCACGGAATGCTGGCAGCCTGCGCGACCATGAACGAGAGGACGGCGCCAAGCAAGGCACGGATGCGCTTGAGCCCCTGGCTGAGAATCATGCCGGCCAAAAAGCCGACGACGATGCCGATCACCACATATTCGAACGCGCCGGACGTCGATGCCGGCCGACCCTGCGGCTCATCGACGGCCCGATAAGTGCCCTCGATCGTTTTGAGGATGGCCTCGGTTCCGGCGCGCACGCCGCCGGGAATGTCGCCTGCCTTGAACCGCGGCGCGATCTCCTGGCGGATGATGTGGGCCGACCGCAAATCGGTCAATGTCCCTTCGAGGCCGTACCCCACTTCAATGCGAAGCTTGCGCTCCTTGAGGGCGATGAACAGAAGGACGCCGTTGTCGGTGCCTTTCCGGCCGAGCTTCCACGTGGTCGCGACACGATGGGAATATTCTTCGAGCGGTTCTCCTTCGAGCGAGGGCAGGATCAATACGGCGACCTGGTTGCCGGTGTTGTCTTCATGCGCCTTGAGTTGATCGCTCAGCTGTTCGGCCTCATGAGCGGGCAGGACGCCTGCAAGATCCGTCACGCGGCCGGTCAGTGGGGGAACGTCCAGCGCGGAAGCGGGGAGGGCTGAGAGCAGCAGTCCGAAGAAGACGATGAGCCGTGCCGGCGTCCGCCAGACACGGCTCATACGATCGGCGAGCATCATGCGTGCAGGTTCAGTTGAACTTCACCTCCGGCGGTTTCGCCACCGCCTTCTCGTCGGCCACCGTGAAGTTCGGCTTTTCTTCCATGTGCAGGAGGAGCTTTGCCGTCAGATTGGTCGGAAAATAGCGGACCATCTTATTGAACTCCGCCACGCGGTCAATGTACCGCTTGCGGGCCACCGCAATGCGGTTTTCCGTACCTTCGAGCTGGCTTTGCAAGTCGCGGAAGTTCTGATCGGCTTTCAGATTGGGATAGTTTTCTGCGACCGCGATCAGCCGCCCGAGCGCCGACGACAGTCCGGCTTGCGCCTTTTGAAACTGCTCGAACGCCGCCTGGTCCCTCAGCATTTCCGGCGTCACCTGAATGCTGGTGGCTTTCGCGCGCGCCTCGACGACGCCTTGCAGCGTCTCCTTCTCGTGGGCGGCATAGCCCTTGACGGTGTTCACGAGGTTCGGAATGAGATCCGCCCGCCGCTGGTATTGGTTGACGACCTCGCTCCAGGCGGCCTTGGTATCTTCGTCGAGTCCTTGCAAGTCGTTATAGCCGCAGCCTGAGAAGCTCACGCTGACGACGATGGCGAACAGGATCGTGCGCCCCATGCCCATGGCTCTCCTCCTTCTGATGAAGGTGCAGACCAGAGCATGCTATCATGCGGATATCCTCGAAGATAGCGGAGGTCCCCGGTCATGTCACTCGAGCGTTCGTCGCGCCAATCAGGCGGATTTCAAGTCAGGCACCGCTCATGGGGGGTCTATCAGGGAAGCGCGATTGAGCTGGCCTTCTGGCATCCGTCATCCGCGATGCCGGAGTACGGGCTGTGCCGGTTTTCGACAAAGGAGAAGGCCCAAGCCCTCGTGGATTTTTTGACGTCTGCCGCCTGCGCCGAACCGCTCGACCCGCAAGATTTGACCATCGAGCCGTATGATCTGGACGAACACGAACGGTTGACGACAGAGTTTCCCCTGCCCTCCGCCTGGGAACAACCCACCTAAACGCGCTGACGGGGCTTTTAGACTTTGGCGGAAACGGCCGACGCTGAGGACTTCGTCAGGTGTTCGGCGGTTTGTGCCTGAATGAAGGCCAAGAGGCGCTTATTCTCTTGGGCCGCGCGCAGGAACTTGAAGGCGATTCCCCGCGGACTGACGGAACGCACCATGGCGGCGACCTCCAGCGGCGGCTCTTGGGCTCCCGTCGAAATTTCCAGATAGAAAATGTCGTCGACCCGCACGTGCGTCTCACTCTTGATGATACAGCCGCCCATCGAGAGATCGAGGACGGTTCCCTCGCCGCGGACTTTGCCGCCAGAAAAGGATAAAAACAGCCGAACGGGAATGCGGAGATGCTCGCGGCGGTCCATCGGATGCCGGGGCCGGTCCAACCCGATGCGCGAGGCGAGAAAGCGGCAACTGCACTGCGGACAGGAGAAGGGAGATAAGAAGAAGATCGCAGCGACCCGCTCGCTGGCCGAAAGCGGCCTTGCCCTAAGCACCTGCTGGTAGCGGCATTGGGGACAATTCAGCAGTCGGCCCATCATTCATCGATAGTGCATGTCCCCTCTTCTGTCAAGCGAAGAGGTGTAAACACGCGTCCTGACGCTGCACGAGACGGGGGAAGCCCTAGGGACAAATGATGGGGAGCGGGGCCTACAGACCTACGTCGGAGTCCGGTGTCCCGGCAGAACGGCGTTCTCTACTCCTGTAATTTCGCCGGTCAGTGGGATTCGTCGTGGGGATCGGCCGGGGCTTCCGTGAAGGGAATCGGTTCGGCGACGGTGGCGCGGAGAAATTCGCGGTTCAGCTTGGCAATGAAATGAACGCTGATCGATTTCGGACAGACCGCTTCGCACTCGTACTGATTGCCGCAAGACCCGAAGCCCTCCCGGTCCATCGCAGCCACCATCGCCTTCGCGCGTTTATGCCGCTCCGGTTCACCTTGGGGCAGCGAGGCGAGGTGAGAAACCTTGGCCGCGACGAACAGCGTCGCCGACGCGTTTTTGCAGGCGGCTACGCAGGCGCCGCACGAAATGCAGGAGGCGGCATCCATCGCGGTCTCCGCCTGATCCTTTCCGATCAGCAGCACGTTGCCGTCGACCGCGCCGCCCGTATTGACGGAGATGTATCCTCCGGCTTGCATGATCCGGTCAAGCGCGCTCCGGTCGACGACGAGGTCCCTGATGATGGGAAACGGCTTGGCACGCCACGGCTCGATCGTAATCGTCGCACCGTCGGAAAACCGGCGCATATATAATTGACAGGCGGTGATGCCGCGGTCCGGTCCATGCGGCACGCCGTTGATGACGAGCGAGCAGCTTCCACAGATCCCTTCCCGGCAGTCATATTCGAAAGCCACCGGCTCCTCGCCCTTGAGCGTGAGCTCGTGATTGAGCACGTCCAGCATCTCGAGAAAGGACATATCGGCACTGATGTCCTTGACGTGGTAAGTGACCATCCGGCCTTTCACTTTCGGTCCGGCCTGCCGCCAAATCTGCAGGGTAAATTTCATCGGCGAGTCTCTGCCACCGTTGTCTCTGAATTGATCAATACGTCCGCATCGTCGGCTGCACGAATTCGAACGCCAGCGGTTCCTTGTGCAACAGGGGCGGGCTGTTGGGCGCATACTCCCATGCGGCCACGTATGAAAACTTGGCGTCGTCCCGCACTGGTTCGCCGAGCGCGGTCTGATGCTCTTCGCGGAAATGTGCGCCACAAGACTCTTCCCGGTGGAGGGCGTCGTGGCACAAGAGCTCCGCGAATTCGAGAAAATCGGCCACGCGGCCGGCATATTCAAGTTCCTGATTGAACGTCTCGCCCGAGCCGAGCACCGCGACTTCGTTCCAGAATTGCTCGCGCAGCGCCGGGATTTGCGCCAACGCCCGCTTGAGGCCGGCCTCCTCGCGGGCCATCCCGCATAAATCCCACATGAGCCGTCCCAAGCTACGATGAAACGACGCAGCGGTCTGCTTGCCCCGCCCCCTCAGCAGCCGGGCGATCCGGCCGTTCACCCGTTCCTTCGCCGCGCGGACGTCCGGATGTTCTGGCCCGATGGCGCTGCTTTTCGTCGTCGCCAAATAATGGCCGATCGTGTACGGCAGGATAAAATAGCCGTCGGCCAAGCCTTGCATGAGGGAGCTGGCGCCCAGGCGATTGGCGCCATGGTCGGCAAAGTTGGCTTCGCCGATCACGAAGAGCCCGGGGATCGTGCTCATCAAATTGTAATCGACCCACAGGCCGCCCATCGTGTAATGGGGCGCCGGATAGATCCGCATCGGGCTCTTGTAGGCGTCTTCGCCGGTGATGCGCTGGTACATATCGAACAGGTTCCCGTACCGTTCCTTGACGACCTCCAGTCCCTGCTCGGCGATGGCATCCGACAAATCCAGGTAGACCCCGTGCCCGCCCGGCCCGACGCCGCTGCCCTCGTCGCACATCTGTTTGACGGCCCGCGACGCGAGATCGCGCGGAGCCAGGTTGCCGAACCGCGGATAGCGGCGCTCCAAAAAATAATCGCGCTCCGCTTCGGAAATCGCCTCGGGCGATCGGACATCTCCCTTCTGTTTCGGCACCCAGAGGCGGCCGTCGTTGCGCAGCGATTCGGACATCAGCGTCAGCTTGGCCTGATAGGCTTCGCTCGGCGGAATGGCCGTCGGGTGAATCTGTGTGAAGCACGGATTGGCGAAGGCCGCCCCCTGCTTCCAGGCACGGTACGTGGCGGTGACGTTGCTGCCGCTGGCGTTCGTCGAGAGAAAGAAAATATTGCTGTATCCCCCCGTAGCCAGCACCACGGCCTGGGCCGTGTGCGATCGGATGGCTCCGGTGACGAGATCGCGCACGACGATGCCGCGCGCATGACCGTCGATCACGATCAGGTCGAGCATCTCCGTACGGGGATGAATGGTCACCTGGCCCCGCTCGATCTGCCAGCAAAGCGCGGAATAGGCGCCGAGCAGCAGCTGCTGGCCGGTTTGTCCACGGCAGTAGAACGTGCGTGAGACTTGGACCCCGCCGAAGGAGCGGTTGGCGAGCTGTCCGCCGTATTCACGGGCAAACGGCACGCCGAGCGCGACGCATTGATCGATGATTTGCGTGCTCACCTGCGCCAGGCGGTACACGTTGGCTTCGCGCGAGCGGAAGTCGCCGCCTTTGATCGTGTCATAGAACAGGCGCTCGACGCTGTCGCCGTCGTCCTGGTAATTTTTCGCGGCGTTGATGCCCCCTTGTGCGGCGATGCTGTGCGCCCGGCGGGGGCTGTCCTGAAAGCAGAAGCACTCCACCCGGTAGCCGAGCTGTCCGAGGGTGGACGCGGCGCTGGCGCCGGCGAGACCCGTGCCGACGACGATGATCTCGATCGGCCGCTTGTTGGAGGGACTCACCAGCTTTTCGCGGTAGCGGTGCCGGTCCCATTTGTTCTCGAGCGGTCCGGAGGGGACTTTCGAATCCAACGCCATCATATGTGCACCAGCCCGAAGGCGATGGCCAGAACGATCGCCGAATTGCCGACGACCACCAGCATGGCGATCAACGGCCCGGCGCCCCGGAACAGCCGGTCGAGCATCGGATGTTCCATGCCCAATGTCTGCAGGCTGCTGGACAACGCATGGCTCAGGTGCAAGCCCAGCACCACCTGGCCGATCAGATAGATCAGGACAAAGATCGGATTTTGAAAGGCGTGCACGATGTTGCCGAAAACGTCGCGGTGCCCTCGGACGTCCAGACGGTTGTGCGCCGCGGGGTCGATGACCCCCGCGGTCAAGTGCAGCAGGTGAAAGACGATGAACAAGACCAGCAAGCTGCCGGTCAGCGCCATCGTCCGGGAGGCCAGCGACGCCCGGCGGTAGTGATGAGCGGCATAGCCGACCGGTCTTGCACGCCGGTTATGGATGGCCAACCGGATCGAGAGGCCGATGTGGACGGCGACGATGACCAAGAGTGTGACCCGAACGCTCCAGAGGGCCATCGGCATCTCCCGCAGCAAGGCCGCATAGGCATTGAGTGCGTCCTGGCCTTGGAAGACCTGGAGGTTGCCGAGCATGTGAAAGACCACGAATCCGGCGAGGGCCAGCCCCGAAAGGGCAATGAGAACTTTGCTGCCGAGGGAGGTGAGGATGTGTCCGAAGAATCGGATCATGGGCGACGGGCGCGTCGCGCGCCGTCCCTTTCACAGTACTCCGCTCGGGGCAAGACCTCAAGTGCCTGAACACAATGCGCACTCGGTGTCATGGCGGAGCCTCGACGGCTGCGCATCCGGCGATGTAGCCCGTTGCCCAGGCCCATTGAAAATTGAACCCGCCGATCCGCCCGTCGCAATCCAGTATTTCTCCGATGAGATACAGACCGGAAACCCGTTTTGATTCCATCGTGCGATAGTCGATCTCTTCGAGTGGAATGCCACCGGCCGTCACCTCGGCGAAGTTCCATCCCCGGTCCGTCGTCACAGGGAGCGGCAAGCGGGTCAGCGCGGTCAGCACCCGCCCGCGATCCGCGCGCGGCACCTGGCCGGCGGCCGTGCGGCCATCGGCGCCGGCAGAGACGCAGACCGCTTCGGCCAACCGCTCCGGCAGGACAACTGCCAGCGTCTTTGCAAGCGACCGTCGAGGATTCGCCGTCGCCTCTGCCGTGAACCATTGCCTGGCCGCTTCCGCCGTCCGGTCCGGAAGAAGGTTCGCAACGAGGTCGGCCTGATGCCCCTGTTCCCGCGCCAAGGTCCACCACCGACTGGCGTCCATGACTACCGGACCGCTCACGCCGAAGTGCGTCCAGAGCAGGCTGCCCGTCCGGACATCGATGGGCTTGCCGGCGGCGAGCATGGTCAGCGTCACGTTCTGCGAAAGCCCTGAGAGGCCCGCATGGAACATCGTCTCCTGCAGCACGAGCGGCACCAGCGCGGGAACGGTCGCAGTCACCGAATGACCGAGTGAGCGGGCCAATCCATAGCCGGCACCGTCGCTGCCCGATTTCGGCAGCGAGCGTCCTCCGGTCGCGAGAATCACCGCCCTCGCCACGGTCGAACCCTCGCAGTGCCGCACGAGAAAGCCTCCGGCCTCACCTGCCCGCTCAAGCGTATTGACACGACAGCCGGTCCGGATGTCGACGTCCAGATCGCGGCAGCGGCTGAGGAGCGCAATGAGGACGGTCCTGGCGTTGTCGGTCGTCGGAAAGAGCTTGCCGGTCGGTTCCCGTTTGAGGTCGACGCCCATCGCGGCGAACCAATCCACCGTCCGCTGAACGGACCACGCGGCGAGGACATTTTTGATGATGTGGCGGTTACCGAAGAAGTCGGCGGCGGTCACCGTCTCATGCGTGACGTTACACCGGCCGCCGCCCGACACGAGTATCTTTGCGCCGAGCGTCTTTGCGCCGTCCAGGAGAAGGATCCGCCGCCCCTGCCTGCGCTCGCCTGCGGCGATGGCAGCGGCAAGCCCGGCTGCTCCCCCTCCGACGATCACGAGATCCGCGGAGTCCATCGGGCGCACTATACACGAGTCGCCCCGAAGCCGGCCCAGACGCGGCGACCGGCTTCATCCTCCTCTGATGCTGATCATGAATGTCGGACTGATCGCACCCCGCGGATCCCCCGGATCGAACCAGACGTTGTACCGGAGATCGCCCGTCTTGGCGAAACAGAGGCTGATCGATTCTCCCGGCTCGATCGTGACGTGGTCGTTCACCTGCCCGAACACATCGACGATCCCGTTCTGGCACTGAGGGTCTTCCAGCAGGCGCATGTTCAAGAAGCCGACGCGAACGGCGTTCTGGCGGGCATTTCTCCATCGGACCTCTTCACCGGGCGAGGCGTACATCACTTGCGGATTGACGTGATTCGAGATTTCGACCGTTCGCACGGTCCTGGCAGATCCGGTCGGCGCGTGTCCGCACGCCGCCGCAAGTGCAATGATGACAGCGAGGCACAAGCTCAAACGTATCTGTTCCATGCGTGTTCCCTACCTCATGCCGTCTTCTCCGCAGAGAAGACGGCGCTCAGGGTTTCGTGGATGTAGTCTGTAGGGAAATGAACCCGGCGATCAGGAGAGAGGAGGACGAAACAGCGCGCTCGCAAGGATCGGCACACACACCCCTCGATGACTATCGTCGATCAGCACATAGCAGGAGGAATGGGAT
>JBKPKC010000464.1:0-6033 GCA_046765595.1 Nitrospirota bacterium | reverse complement strand
CAAGGAGGCCATTCTCAAGAACCTCGAGGATTTGCCGGCAGGCCAATGGGTCATGCTCAAGCTTACCATCCCGGATCAGAACGACTTCTACGCGGATTTGATCCGGCATCCCAAGGTATTAAGGGTCGTCGCGCTGTCTGGCGGTTATACCAGGGATCAGGCCAACGACCGCCTGCGCAAAAATCACGGCCTCATTGCAAGTTTTTCCCGGGCCTTGGTGGAAGGACTATCGGCCCAGCAATCCGATGCTGAATTCAACGCCATGCTCGATAAATGTATTCAAAGCATCTTTGATGCGTCCAATACTTGAGGGACTGGCGCCGGCGCAGCCGTTGCCTGTCGACAGTCCCTAAGATGCGGATCCTCGTGATTAACAGCGGAAGCTCCTCGGTAAAATTTCGGCTGACTGACGTCGTCGAGGACAAGGGCATACTGACATCGCGACCGGGCTTGCTCGAGGGTGCCGTCAAGGGCATCGGAGGCCCGGCAACGTTGGACATGACGGGACAGCAACAGAGCCATTCAACGACGGTGGTCGAAGCCCGAGACCATGCCCAGGCGATGCGGGTGATCTTGAATCGGCTCGGCGATTCTCTGAACAGCATCAACGCCGTAGGCCATCGGGTCGTGCATGGCGGGGACCGGTACGTCGAATCCACGGTAATTACCGAGCAGGTCGAAGCAGGCATCGATGCGCTGTCCGAATTGGCGCCGTTGCACAATCCGGCCTGTCTGGCGGGCATTCGCGGAGCAAAGGCGGTGATGGGAGGAGACATCCCTATGGTGGCCGTCTTCGATACGGCGTTTCATCGAACGATGCCGGAGGTCGCCAGGCGCTATGCCATCCCCATCGACCTCGCGGACCGCCATCATATCCGTCGATATGGATTCCACGGGATCGCGCATGCGTCGCTCGCCAACGGCTATGCAACGTGCAGTGGTACATCACTAAAACAGGTGCGCATCATTACCGTCCAGTTGGGCAACGGCTGCTCCGTCGCCGCCATCGAAAGCGGGAGGTCCGTCGAGACCTCGATGGGCTTCACTCCCTTGGAAGGCTTGGTCATGGGAACGCGCGCGGGTGATGTCGATGCCTCTCTCGTGGCTTTTCTCAGCGAACGGGAAAAAGTCGAGCCGTCCGAAGTGGAGCGATGGCTCAATGAACGTTCCGGGCTTCTTGGGGTATCCGGACGATCGAACGACATGCGGGAGTTGCTGCGCGCGGCACAGGCGGATGGGGACCGGCAGGCCGAGTTCGCCATCGATCTGTTTTGCTACCGGGCGCGCAAATATCTGGGCAGCTACCTGGCCGTATTGGGCGGCGCCGAGGCGATCGTGTTCGGCGGCGGCATCGGAGAAAATGCGCCGGAAGTCCGGAAGCGAATTTGCCGGAACATGGAATGGTGCGGGATCGGACTGGACCAGGAGCGTAATCGGGCCGCCGTCGGCCTCCGGCCGGGAGCCGCGGCGAAGATCAGCCCCGATGATTCCAGCGTGGCGGTGTATGTCGTGGCGGCGGACGAAGAAACCTGGATTGCAGAGGAAACGGCTCGCTGTCTGCGGGCCAGCGGTTGATCATGTGGCAGGCGCCATCCGTTAATCGGGATGGCGGCAGGAAGGAGCGGCTCATGGCAAATACCCTCTCGGAAAAAGAGCTGAAGCTGATCGATGCGTATTGGCGGGCCGCCAACTACCTCTCGGTCGGACAGATTTATCTGTTTGACAATCCGCTGTTGAAAACGCCGTTGAAGAAAGAGCACGTCAAACCGCGTCTGCTCGGCCATTGGGGCACGACGCCCGGCCTGAATTTCATCTACGCGCATTTGAATCGTGTCATCAAGCAGCGCGACCTGAACATGATCTATATCATCGGACCCGGCCACGGCGGTCCAGGCATCGTCGCCAATGCGTATATGGAGGGGACGTACTCAGAGGTCTATCCGAACATCGCGCAGGACGAAGAGGGCATGAAGCGCTTGTTTAAGCAATTTTCATTTCCAGGCGGCATCCCGAGTCACGTCGCGCCGGAAACGCCCGGCTCGATTCATGAAGGGGGAGAATTGGGCTATGCGGTGTCGCATGCCTATGGGGCCGCCTACGACAATCCCGATTTGATCGTCGCTTGCGTCGTCGGCGACGGAGAGGCGGAAACCGGTCCGCTGGCCACGTCGTGGCACTCGAACAAGTTTTTGAATCCGCTCACCGACGGCGTCGTCCTTCCCATCCTGCATTTGAACGGCTACAAAATTGCCAATCCCTGCGTCCTGGCCCGGATCAGCCATGAAGAGTTGGATCAGCTCTTCCGTGGCTACGGCTATACGCCGTACTTCGTCGAGGGAAGCGACCCCGAAAAGATGCATCAATTGATGGCGGGCACGCTCGACACGATCATTGAAGACATTCACCGCATCAAGACGGAGGCGCGGAAGGCCGGCGCCAAGAAGCGGCCGCTCTGGCCAATGATCATTTTACGCTCGCCCAAGGGCTGGACTTGTCCCAAAGAAATTGACGGCAAGCGGACGGAAGACTATTGGCGGAGCCACCAAGTGCCGATGGGAGAAATGCACGAGAAGCCTGAACACGTCAAACTCCTGGAAAAATGGATGAAGAGTTACAAGCCTGAGGATTTGTTCGACAAGACCGGGCGCCTGAAGCCTGAACTGGTGGAGCTCCCGCCCAAGGGCGATCGCCGCATGAGCGCCAACCCGCATGCCAACGGCGGCTTGCTGCTCAGGGATCTGCGCCTGCCGGATTATCAGGACTACGCCGTCGACGTGTCCAAGCCGGGGGCGACGTTGGCGGAATCTACGCGACAGATGGGAAAGTTTCTCCGCGACACGATGAAGCTCAACATGGAGGGCCGCAATTTCCGGCTCTTCAGTCCGGATGAAAACAACTCCAACCGGTGGCAGGACGTGTTGGACGTGACCAACCGCGCCTGGATGGCTGAGATTTTCCCATACGATGATCACCTGGCTCCGGACGGCCGGGTCATGGAAGTGCTCAGCGAGCACCAGTGCCAGGGTTGGCTGGAAGGCTATCTGCTGACGGGCCGGCACGGATTCTTCTCCTGCTACGAAGCCTTCATCCACATCATCGATTCGATGTTCAATCAGCACGCGAAATGGCTGAAGGTGTGCAATGAGATTCCCTGGAGGCGATCAATCGCCTCGCTCAACTATTTGCTGAGTTCCCATGTCTGGCGGCAGGACCACAACGGATTCAGCCATCAGGATCCGGGCTTCATCGATCACGTCGTCAACAAGAAAGCGGACGTCGTGCGCGTCTATCTCCCGCCGGACGCGAACACCCTGTTGTCCGTCACCGATCATTGTCTGCGCAGCCGGAACTATATCAACGTCGTCGTGGCCGGCAAGCAGCCGGCCCCGCAATGGCTGACGATGGACCAGGCGATCAAGCATTGCGCGGCCGGTATCGGCATTTGGGAATGGGCGAGCAACGACAAAGGCTCAGATCCAGATGTGGTCATGGCCTGCTGCGGGGACGTGCCCACGCTGGAAACGCTGGCGGCCGTGGATATCATTCGACAATACATGCCGGCCTTGAAGATCCGGGTCGTCAATGTGGTGAATTTGATGAAGCTTCAGCCGCCGACCGAGCATCCGCACGGGCTGTCGGACTTCGATTTCGACGCGCTCTTTACGAAGGACAAGCCGATCGTGTTCGCGTTCCATGGCTACCCATGGTTGATTCATCGGCTGGCGTATCGCAGAACGAACCACAAGAACCTGCATGTGCGCGGGTACAAGGAAGAGGGAACGACCAGCACGCCCTTCGACATGGTCGTGATGAACGATCTCGATCGGTTCCATCTCGTCGCAGATGTCGTGGACCGTCTGCCGCAGCTGGGATCGCGGGCAGCCTACGCCAAACAGGCGATCCAGGAAAAGCTCGTTGAGCACAAACGCTATATTGCCAAATACGGCGAGGACATGCCGGAAATCACCAATTGGCAATGGGGGCAGGCGAGCGGCAAGACGAAGCGCGGGAGTTCAACGGAAGGCGACAATCTTTAGTCGAATGCCTCCTGGCATGGAGAGGCTCACATGACACAGGAACAACTCAAACACCTGCTCCAACAATACGGCGTGGGACCCATCCAATTTTCCGGCAATCACGACGCCCTGTATGAACGGCATTTGACCTTCGATAACGTCGTTGATCTCAAGAGCGCGACCATGCGGGAACGGTTTGAAGCGGCGGCGCATGCCATTCGCGACATTGTCTCGCAACGCTGGCTGCTGACAGAGAGAACGTATGCCGAGAAGAATCCGAAGCGGGTCTATTACCTGTCGATGGAATATCTCCTCGGGAGGTCGTTTGCCAACAACATGACGAATGCGCTACTCCGCCCTTTGGCAGCCGAACGTCAAAAACACTTAGGCCTCGATCCATTTGCACTGATCGAGAGTGAGCCGGATGCCGGATTGGGCAACGGCGGGCTCGGCCGATTGGCCGCCTGCTTCATCGATTCGATGGCGACGATGGAGATTCCAGGAATGGGGTATGGCCTGCGTTATGAGTACGGGATTTTCAAACAGACGATCCAGGACGGATGGCAACGCGAGCAGCCAGATAATTGGCTGCGAAGGCCGGATCCTTGGGAGGTCGTGCGGTTGGATGATGCGGTCGAGGTGAAACTGAATTGTACGTTCGAACTTCGGGAAGGCATGCTCCGGCCCATCATTGGCCGGCCTTCGACCCTCCTCGGCATTCCGTACGACCGGCCGGTCATCGGGTATGGGGGCAAGACCATCAATACGCTTCGACTGTGGGCGGCGAGCACGCCAGACTACTTCGATTTCCAGCTATTTAGTCGGGGCTATTTCGTGGGGGCGTTCGCAGAGATGCTCGCCGCGGAATCACTCACGCGCGTGCTCTACCCCGATGACTCGACATCCAGAGGGCAGGGGTTGCGATTTTTGCAAGAATATTTTCTCGTGGCCTGCTCACTGGGCGATCTGATTCGGCGCTTCCGTCGGGGTAATCAAGATTGGAATGCTCTTCCGGAACAAGTCGCCATTCAGTTGAACGATACGCATCCCACCATGGCCGTTCCCGAACTCATGCGCATCCTGCTCGATGAGGCCCATCTGGGATGGGATCAGGCCTGGGATCTCACGCAACGGACGCTCGCCTATACGAACCATACCCTGTTGCCGGAGGCGTTGGAAACCTGGCCGCTCGAATGGTTCAACCACATGTTGCCGCGTCATCTCGAGATCATTCTCGAGATCAACCGCCGTCTGCTCGAGGTCGTTCGAAACCGCTACCCCGGAGATGAGGACCGCGTGGGCCGTGTCAGCCTGGTCGAGGAGGGGCAGCGGCGCAAGATCCGTATGGCCAATCTCGCCATTGTCGGATCCCACAGCACCAACGGAGTCGCCGCCATTCATTCCAAGCTGCTTCGGACGATGACGGTGAAAGACTTAGCCCATCTCTATCCCGAGCGGTTCAACAATAAAACAAACGGCGTCACCCCGCGACGATGGCTGCTTCTGGCGAACCCGGCCCTCTCCGCCGTCATTACCGAAGCCATCGGCGACGGATGGATCACCGATCTGAGCAAGCTGGCGCAGCTCAAGAAATTGGCTGACGACTCCCAATTCCAACAGGCGTTTCGCAAAGCCAAACGCGAAGCGAAGGCGGCTTTCGTCCAATGGCTCAAGACAACGTCCGGTCAGACCATCGATCCGGACAGCATGTTTGATTGTCAGGTCAAGCGCATTCACGAATACAAGCGGCAACTCTTGAACGCCCTGCGGATCGTTGTGCTGTACAACCGTCTTCGTGAGAATCCCAGTATAAGGATGGCTCCTCGAACGTTCTTCTTTGCCGGCAAAGCCGCGCCGGCCTACCATCTGGCCAAGCTCATCATCAAGTTCATCAACAACCTGGCCGGGACCATCGACGGCGACCCGGCCGTGCGCGGGCGCATCAAGGTGGTTTTCCTCCCAGACTACCGGGTCACAGTCGCCGAGCACCTCATCCCCGCCAGCGACGTCTCCAACC
>JBKPKC010000463.1:0-9100 GCA_046765595.1 Nitrospirota bacterium | reverse complement strand
GCGTTGATGCGCTCCCGTGAAGGCGCCCCGTTCGTAGCCGAACAGCTCACTCTCGAAGAGATCGCGCGGGATGGCGGTGCAGTTGACGCCGACGAACGGGCCTGAGGCACGGCTGCCGTTGTGGTGCAGCACCCGGGCAATAAACTCCTTACCGGTGCCTGTCTCGCCCAGCATGAGCACGGTGCTCTTGGGGTTGTGAGCGACTTCGCGGATTTGCTCGATCAGGCTCTTCATGGCCGGGCTGTCGGCGATGAGTCTTCCCATGGCGTACTGGTCTCGGTCCTGCTCGCTTTGATAGGACAAGCGGCGCCGCAACGCGAACAGCTCGAGTGCCCGATCGAGCACCTGCTCCATCCCGTCGAGATCCACGGTCTTGATGACGAAATCGTAGGCGCCGAGCTTCATGGCCTCGACGGCGTCCTGCACCGTCCCGTAGGCGGTGAGCATGATGACGAGCGCGAACGGGGCCTTGGCGCGGCATCCCTTCAGCGCCTCGAGCCCCGAGAGCCCCGGCATCTTGACGTCCAGCAGCATGAGATCCGGCACTTCGTGGTCCAGTGCCTGCAACAGGGCCTCGCCGGATTCGAACGCGACGACCCGATGATGGCGTCGGGACAGGCGTTTGACGAGCGCCGATCGGATCGCCGGCTCGTCGTCGGTGACGAAGATGGTGGCGTTCATGCGGAGAACTCCACGTGGTCGTGCGCCGGCCGCAGCGGCAGCCAGAGCCGCGCAGTGGTTCCGTGCCCTGGCTCGCTCGTCAGGGCAATGTCGCCGCCGTGCGCCTCGGCAATGTTGCGGCAGATCGCCAGTCCAAGGCCGGTGCCATGTGGTTTGCCGGTCGTGAAAAACGGCTGGAAGACTTGCGCGAGATTCTTTTGGCTGATTCCCGAGCCTGTGTCCGCGACTTCGATGAAGATCCCGGCATGACCGGCCCGGAGCGACTGTCCGACTGCGACACGCAGCTCACCGCCTCCCGGCATGGCGTCCAGCGAGTTGTGGCACAGGTTTAACAACACCTGTTTGATCTGGTCGCGGTCGGCATACGCAGCGAGTCCGGGAGGAGAAGACCGCATGACACGGATCTGCCGGGATTCCAACCTTGTGTCCAGCAGCTTGAGCACTTCCTCGACAAGGGCTTCCACCGGGAATGTGGTCGGGACAAGATCCCGCGGCCTGGCATAATCGATGATCTGATTGACGATGCGGTCGAGACGGCGGGTTTCATTCAAAATGATGTCGAGATCCGCCCGTTTGTCGTCCGACGCCTCAAATTCATCCCGCAACAGCGCCGCCGTGGAGCCGATGCCGACCAGCGGATTGCGGATTTCGTGGGCGATGCCGGCTGCGACTTGTCCCAAGGTGGCCAGTCGCTCCGCCCGGCTGAGCTGCTGCTGCATGTCGTCGAGAGCCGTGATGTCGATATTGAATCCTTGATACACCACCGTCTGACCGGACTCCTGTTCGAGCGGAATGCGCCGGCTGAGGACCTTGCGCATCGTCCCGTTCTGATGGAGAAACCGGAACACCGTTTGATAAGGTTTGCGTTCCTGCACCGCGCGGGCAAATTCGGTCAGCACGCGCTCGCGATCCTCCGGGTGAATCCATTGCCGGAAGGCGTCGGGGTTGTCGTCGCCGTCAGGATCGAGGCCTGCCAGGATGCGGTTGTACCGGTTGCTGAACGTAATGTCGAATCCTCTGGTCGAAAAGATGCCGAAGGGCGCCAGATCGACGAGACTGCGGTATTTGGCCTCCGAGGCGGACAGATCCCGGTTCACGCTGCGCAACTCCGCCTCTGATCTCTCGACCATCGCCAGGTGAGCCCGAAGCTGATTGCTCATCGTATGGATGACTTTGGTCAGATTGCCGATTTCGTCCTTGCGATCCATGACCGGCACGGTCGGCGCAATGCCGGCGGGGGACGAACTGACTACCGTGGCCAGTGTCACCAGCGGTCCGGTGATCGAGCGCGCGATCAGGTGAAGGGCCAACAGCATCAAGCACAGCGCCAGCGTGCCCCCCCCGAGAATGACCGACAGCATCGTGCTTCTGTCCTGCGACAGGCGGGACAGCAGGGTATTCAAGGTCTGCTGGCGCGCTTTGTCGAACCGGCCCATCTCATCGCGAATCTGGACCATGATCATCCGGCCGCGGCCCTCTTCGATGTACCGCATGGCATCTTCTTGACGACCGGCCTTCATGGCTTGGATCAACGCCTCTTTTTCATTGATGAACTGAGCCACCAGCGTGCGGACATTTAAGAGAAACGCCCGTTGGTCTTCATATTTCCGCACCTGCTCGTCGAGCGACAACCCCACGGCTTGGATGTGATCCTGCGCGGTCCGATAGGGATACAGATATTTTTCATGCTTGGTGATGACGAAGCCGCGGAATCCGGTCTCCAAATCGACGACGAGACGCAAGTATTCCGCTGCAAGCCGTTGAGACAGATAGAGCGTGTTGAGTTCGCTTTCGTCTTCGGAAAAGTTTTCGACGCTTCGGTAGGTGACGATGCTGAGCAGGATGACGGTAAGAACGGGAATGACCGAGGCCAGCAACAGCTTGCGGGCGATCGGAAGGTCGCTAAAGAGTTTCAGAAGGCGGCGCATACAAGCCTCCTGACGTCATCGTAGTTGCGGAACTGACGCCGAGTCAAACCGATGACTCACGGAAGGATGGGCTTGGTGAGATCATTGTGAATCGTGTTGTTGTCGGCGTTGACATCGATGCCCTTCACCGGGGACGGTTTGTTGAGATTGACGTATTGGAACGTCCCGAACGGCTGGATTTGGTCGTCGCTCGGCAGTTGCTGACGGTTCCAGCCGCCGCCAAGGGCGCGAATGAGCCCCACGGAGCTTTGGAGGAGTTCGGCCTTGATCTGCACGGATTCGATGCGCGCAGTCAGCGTGGCGACCTGCGCATAGATAAGCTCGAGGCTCGAGGCCAGCCCGCCTTGATACAGCTCCGTCGTTAAATTCTGCGCCTTGAAGGTGGCGCCGACCGCGGCGTCCTGCCGATTGGCCGCGAGCGTCAGCTGGCTCGTGAGACTCAGGTTGTTCTCGACCTCGCGAAAGGCGTTGAGCACCGTGGCACGGTAGCGATCTTCGGTCTCCCGATATGCCGACCAGGACTGCTGCAACTGCGCGCGGCGCAGCCCTCCCTGAAAGACCGGCAACGAGACGGAGGCCCCGTAAGACCAGAAACTGTTGGCGAGCGAAATCAGATTAAACCCGACGTCTTCAAATCCTCCGCCGACGCGAAACCTCACGTCGGGGAAGAAAGCGGCTCGCGCGATGCCGATCGCCCGATTGGCCTGGGCCATTTGACGTTCCATTTTGGCGATGTCCGGCCGGCGTTCAAGCAAGGTGGATGGAAGCACCCGGGGAAGCGCAAAACTCGCCACCCGAAGTTCGTCGGCCATTTTTGCTTTGATCGTAAAGCTGGCCGGCGCCATGTTGACCAGAATCGCGATCGCTTGTTCCGTGACCTGCCGCTGGGCTTGTACGCGAGCCAACTGTGTTTCCGTCGTGAACAGCAACGATTCGACACGGGCGACGTCGAGCGCCGAGGCGATCGCGCCGGCGAATTGGGCCCTGACGATGTCGAGCGACCGTCGGTAGAGATCGATTGATTGCGTATAGATCGTAATCTGCGCGTCATAGCCGCGCAGAATCCAATAGTTCGTCCCGATCTCCGCCTGAAGGCTCAAGCGCGCGAGCCCGTATTCGGCGGCACGCTCTTCGGCGCGATACGTCTCAATCCTGGTTGTGTTGCGGAGGGCAGACCAGAAGTCGGGTTCCCAAGAGGCCAGCCCGCCGAGCGATACCGTCGAGGCCTGTTGCCCGATGTCGCGCGGAAAGAACAATGCGTTGACCGACGCCCGGTTATCCGAAGCCCCGAATCCGAGGCCGAGGCGGGGCAGATACTGAGAACGGGCCCTCATCATCATGTCGCGGGCTTGCAAAAACCGCTCGGCAGCGGCTTCCAGATCTGGATTCGCCGCCATGGCCTGGTCCATCAGGTTGTTCAGCACCGGATCGTCGTACAGCTTCCACCAATCCGGGCGCAATTCCTCGTCGGACGGCTTCGCCTCGACGAAGGGACTTTGTCCATGCCACGAGGCGGGGACTACATATTCCGGCGGCTGATAGGCAGGCGCAAGATCCGCGGCCGGGAACCCGTCGGCGCACGCCGTGAGACCCAGCAGCACGAGAAAACCATGACTGCGCCAGGCGGAAGCGAGAAGGCCACGCGCCTTGATGGGTCTTCTGTTCCGGTCGGGCTGACTCATCGCGTCAATGAAGTGGACAAGGCCTGTTCTTTCTTCTTCGAGTGCTCTTTCTGCGGTGAGCCTTCGGGTGAAGCGGAGTCCGTCTGCTCGAGGTCGTAGCCGGGTGCAGGCGTGACGATGCGCACTTTGTCGCCCTCGAGCAGTGCGGCGCTTGGATTGTTGACGATGCGGTCGTTTTGGGAAATCCCTTCCGA
Organism: Nitrospirota bacterium; assembly: GCA_046765595.1. Taxonomy (GTDB): domain Bacteria; phylum Nitrospirota; class Nitrospiria; order Nitrospirales; family Nitrospiraceae; genus Nitrospira_C. The sequence goes on along the minus strand of JBKPKC010000463.1, from coordinate 4,615 downwards.
GACTTCAACGGCGCTGTCGAGGAGACGGCTGACGGTGATGGGCTGCAGGTGCACGCGATCGTCCTCGGTGACGATGGCCACCTGTGTACCGTGTTCTTGGAAGACCAACGCGGTGGACGGAATCATGAACACTTTCCTATCGACGGGAGCCGTGATGACGACTTTGCCATAGGAGCCGGGCCACAAGGCTCTGTCGTCGTTGTCGATCGTGAAGACCGTGACAGCCGTCCGTGTGCTGACGTCAAACCCCTTCGCGACGGTCAGAAACTTGCCGTTAAAGTGACGATCGGGCAGCTGCGGGACGGTCACATCGGCTGTCAGCCCCGGATGGAGAAACGGGCCGAACGATTCCGGGACGTTGACAAACAGGCGCATCATGCTGACGTCGGCGACCGTGAAGAGATTGCTGATCGAACCGGGAGTGCTGATGGTCCCTTCCTTGTTGACGTAGTCGCCGACGTTGATGTTGCGCACGGTCACGACGCCGTCGTAAGGCGCGACGATCGTTTTGAACCGGATCAGCGCCTCATAGTTCCTCACGTTCTGTTCGGCGGCCTTGACCTTGGCGGCTTCCGCTTTGGCCTCCGCGACTTTCACCGAGATCGATTGCTCCGACACCGCTTGATTGGGACGTAGCGCCAACCAGCGTTTCGCCGTAATGTCGGCGAGCGCATACTTGGCGCGCTCAGAGTCGAGATCCGCCTTGGCCTGTGCGTATTGTGCATCGAGCGCTGGCGCATTGATTTCCGCGAGGATGTCGCCCTTCTTGACCAACGCCCCGTAGTCCTTGTACCACATCTTCACATAGCCGGAGACTTGCGCGTAGATCGGCGCCTCGAACCAGGCGGTGATGTTGCCCGGAAGGGTAATCGTTTCACTCGCGTCCGCCGGCTTGGGATAGATGATCGCGACCGTAGGCACGGCGTTTTCAAGAGTCTTCGTCTGCAAGGCGGCGGCGTCGCTCTTGGCCTCATAGATGCGGTAGCCAAGATAGAAGAGGATGAGGAGGATCGCGGAAAGGATGAGCACTTGTCCGCGGAGACGTTGCATCATGATGCACGCTCCTTCTGGCGAGGCGCTCGCCTGTTGTAAATCATTGCATAGACACAGGGCACGAAAAACAACGTGAAGAGCGTCGCGACGAACAAGCCGCCGATGACCGCCCGGCCCAGCGGCGCGTTCTGAGAGTAGCCCGTCGCCATCGGCACCATCCCGAAGATCATCGCCGAGGCGGTCATGAGGACCGGGCGAAACCGCGTTTTGCCGGCTTCAACCGCCGCCAGAATCGCGTTGCCGTGCTCTTCAAGCCGTTCGCGCGCGTACGAGACGACGAGGATCGAATTTGCCGTGGCGGTCCCCATCGTCATGATGGCGCCCGTCAGGGCCGGCTCGGACAGACGCGTGTGCGTCAGGAACAATGACCAGGCGATACCGGCCAAGGCGCCGGGCAACGCCGTGATGATGATGAATGGATCGAGCCAGGACTGGAAGTTGACCACGATCAGCAGATAGACCAGGACGATGGCGCTGAGCAATCCAAAGATCAGCTCGAAATACGCGTCGTGCATCAGCGAAGCCTGGCCATGGATTTCGAGTTCGGCGCTGCGCGGTTTTTCCTGCTTCATGCTCTCTGCGATCTTTTCGACATCGCCGAGGACGCCGCCGAGATCGCGTCCCTCGGCGGAGACATATATATCAAAGAGGGGCATGATGTTCCCATGCGTGATCACGCCCGGCGTTCCTTCGGCGGACAGGTCGGCCAAATTACCGAGGAGCTGCACCTCCTCGCCCTTGACAGCATTGGCCGACGAATCGATCGGCACGGTCTTCAAGCTATTCAGGCTGTTGATCTGCGCCTGCGGGGTGTAGACGTTAATCAAGTAGGACATGCCGGTCGATGGATCGAGCCAATAGATTTGGTCGACTTGCTGGCTGCCAGCAGTCGTCATGAGCAGATTGTCGGCCATGTCTTTCAGGGTGCGGTTGACACCGAGCCCGAACGTGCGGTTGCCTTCCACCATGAGGGTGGGCGTGCGCATGGTCTGCTGAATGACGACGTCCACGGCGCCCGGAATATCGCGGAACTTGCCGACCAATTTGCGGGCATACTCATAGTTGGCATAGGCGTCCGGCCCGTTGACCTGGACGTCGATCGGGGCGGGCGCGCCGAAGTTGAGAATTTTTGCCGTCAGGTCCGACGGTTGAAACGTAAATTCGGTTCCCGGATAACGCTCGTTCAACCCTTTCCGGAGAATGCGCCGGAAGTCCCACACCGGGGACTTTTCGTTCTCCAAGAGGATGGTCAAGTCGCAATCTTGGGAACCGATCGTCGGCGTCGGAATGAACGCAAGGTTGTGCGGTCCCACCGGCAGGCCGCAATTGCTGACGATGTTTTCCACCTGACCGGGCAGCATTTCCTCGATGCTGTTCGAGACGAGCGTGGCCAGGCGTCCCGACACCTCGATGCGCGTCCCGAGAGGCGCCCGCATGTGCATTTGAATGACGCCAGACGGGATCTCGGGGAAGTAATCGCGTCCGAGAAAGAAGAAGAGCGATATGGATGCTAAGGCCGCCACGAGGGCGATTTTCACGAAGGTGCTGCGGTGATCGATCGCCCGTTCGAGCTGATGCCCATAACCTTCGCGGAATTGGTCGAAGCGGCGTTCGAACGCCTTCTGAAAGCGGGTAAAAATATTCCGCGAGGGTTCGCGGCCCTGCGGGTCATGCGGCTTCGACATGGTGACTCTTCATGAGATATTTGGCCATCGTCGGCACCAGCGTGCGCGACAGGATAAACGACGCCAGCATGGCGATGATGACGGCCTCGGCCATGGGCTTGAACAGATAGCCCGCGACGCCGCCGAGCTCGAAGAGAGGAATCCAGACGATCGCGATGCACAGCGTCGCGACAAGGGTCGGGACGATGATCTGATTGGCCGCGTCGATGATTGCCTGCTCCAGCGGCTTCCCCATCTCGAGATGCCGATCGATGTTCTCGATCATCACGGTGGCGTCATCGACCAGAATGCCGACCGCGAGTGCCAACCCGCCGAGCGTCATCACATTGATGGTCTCCTCGAGCCAGTGGAGCCCGATGATGGCCGTGAGGATCGAGAGCGGAATGGAGGTCCATACGATGACCGTCGCCCGCCAGGAGCCGAGCAGCAAAAGCACAATGATGCCGACCAGCGCGCCAGCCGTGGCCATCTCGTGCACGACGTCGGAGATCGAGTCCTTCACGAACGTCGAGGCGTCGTCGAGGAGCTTGATCTGAACGCCCGGCGGCGACACTTGCTCCGCACGCGGGATCATTTTTTTGATCCCGTCGACGACATCCAGCGTCGAGGCTTCCGTGCTCTTCATCGCGACGATGATGACGGTTTGTTTGCCCTTCACCAGCACCGCGTTCTGTTGCACCCGTCCCATGAGCTGCACGGTGGCGACGTCGCGCAGATAGATGAACGCGTTGCCTTCACGCTTGATCGGGATGTCCCCGAAGTCGTCAATTTTCAACGGTGAAGCATTCGTCAGCACGATCCAGTCGGTGGATTTGATCTTGATGTCACCGGACGGGAGCACGAGGTACTGCTGCATCAGGACGTTGTGGATGTCGGTGGGCGTCAGATGACGGGCAAGCAGTTTCTGTTGGTCGAGGTTGACCATGACCTGCATGTCTTGCCCTCCGTATGGGTGCGGCAGGACGATGCCCGGAACCGTGACGAGGAGGGGACGGATCCGCATATAGGCCAGGTTGTACAGTTCGGCGGGCGTCAAGTGCTCGGAGCTGATTTGCAGCATGGCCACCGGAATCGAGGACGGCGCAAGACGCATGACCATCGGGGGAGAAATATCGGGTGGGAGCGCCTTCACGACGTTCTGCGCGATGCCCACGATATCGGCTTCCGCCCGGCCGACGTCGACCCCGTCTTGGAGAAAGATATTGGTGATGCTGCTGCCGTAGTAGGAGTGGCTATGAATGTATTTGATGCCTTCAACCGTCGAGGTGAGGAAGCGTTCGAACAGGTAGGTAATGCGTCCTTCCACCTGCTGAGGGAGCAAACCAGTGTAAATCCACACCACGGAGGTGACAGGAATTGTAATATTGGGGAAAACGTCCGTCGGCATGTGAAGGATCGTCTTGACGCCCATCACGACGATCAGAATGGACATCACGACGAACGTGTAGGGCCTGCTCAGCGCAATGAGAACAATCTGATTCATAGACGATCCACTTCCTCCGGGGAATCTCTAGTGTAGAGCAACCTGCTTCGGGGTAGCAAACATCTTACCCGGCACTCATTTCCCGGCACCTTCGTGCGCCGGAGCCGCCAGAATAGGCGTCATTCCTCGGTAAACTCGTCCTCAGGACCAGACGTACACCACGCCGACCCGACACAGGAAGAACAGGAGCAATTGCATTTCCGCACAGTGCGAGCTGTGCGGAATCTCACAGCTGCGCCGGCCTGGGAAGGGTCGGTCTTTTGAAGAGCTTCAAAAACACCGCCGATTAAACTCTGTTCTTTTGCTCCCTTTCTTATCAGGGAGCTGGTACTGATTTTGCGATGACCAGTCATGCGCTCGATCGGCCAATTGACTTATCGAAGGGAGCCTATGG
>JBKPKC010000462.1:0-4882 GCA_046765595.1 Nitrospirota bacterium | reverse complement strand
ATGGATCTAAATAGATCCTATTAAGGTAGAGAAAGGATTCAAAGCGCGGCCGCGTGGGCGGGGTCTATCGCGGTGGGAGGTGCGATAAGCGGTGAGGGCGCGAGCAGGCGAGATGGTGCCCGCCCACCACGCGCCCGAAATGGGTCCTAACACCACTTCGGAAGTCTTCAAGCACTTAGAAAAGTAGCCTGCCCACTTTCGCATCCTATCTGCTCGATGGGAGAGAAAGTGTCGGGCGATGTGCTCACTTAGCTCTATTTCGCTATCGGCTGACTGGGATGCTGACCAACAGGCCTCCCATTACTTCTCCTACCGTGAAATCTTTTTTGGGGCTTTGCGGATGCGCATTATGACAGCGGACGCAACTCTGGGAGACCGCTATGTCAGGATACAGTGCTTCAAAGTACTCAATGCCATGTTCCGTCTTCATTCCTTTATGCGGACGCTCAGGAGACACGGCAATTTTCAAAAGTCCAGCTTCTTCAAAGTCACTCCTCGGCATATTGTCTTTGTTGATTGCCCAATTGCTGATCAGCCGGAATCGAATGCCATTTGGGTTGTCTGCCATAAGCCGGCTCGCTTCGATCAAGAATTGAACCGGTAAAGGAAGCTTTCCCGTGTCTCTCCAATTTTCGGAAGCAGTCACAATCCCTTGGGTCTTCATTCGTTCGACCACCTCAGTCGTGTAGATACTCCGATCCGCTTGGATCACGCTGTGCACATACTCAGCGACCCGTTCGGCAGGGATGTTGGGTGAAGTCGATCCTTTATTTGCCGCAGACAGCACAAAAGGGGATAGAAAAATAGCAAGAGCCGCTCCAAGCGTGAATCCGTACCCAAAGCCACGAGTATTCATGATGTCTTCTCCATACCGCTTAACGGTCAGTCGACTCCTGACTTGCTCCGTCAGCGGCGGTTAAGCGAATTCCTGTTAAATTGAGAACGATCCAATCACTCACAGGCCTAGCACCTAGAGGAGTTCTTCACATGGAAACGCAAACAGCTTCAGAGCGAGCGGTTCCGCTTTGGGGATTGTCTTGCGTACGTCATGGAACGCTTTCAGCGCGTTGACGGCTCGGTCCATTTGCTCCGACGCCAACACCGCCAGTATCATCAGATTGAAGTGCGTTGAGCCCGTATACACATTATAGTGAAAGGTCCCAACTACACCCGTCTGCCCCCGACCCTCCACTTTGTGAATGACGGAATAGGCAGTAATGCCCTGGGCGTGCAAGAGTTCTTCTAACTCTTTCACCATCGAGTCGCGAGCCACAATCATGAGCATTTTCATGGACACCTCCGATGCGTATTGACGCTGTCACCTTTGAGGTCTCCTCATCATGGAACTTCATGCCTCCGGCTGTGAAGAAGCGCGGTGATGGCTGCAATGAGTGTAGCTGGCAGAAAGGGTCTCGTGAAGAGGGGTACTGCATGACGCCGTTGGCATGCATAACCGGAGATAGGAGGACTTGGGTGTCTGCTCGGGCCGCCGTGCGCTGGCCTCGGCCTTGTCACTGGTTACGGGAGGTGCATGCTCGTCGTTCGAAGTGAGATATCCTGAATAAGTCGCAAGCGGCCCAACCGGTTTAGACGATCCACTTCCATAAACACGTCCGACCAGAGGAGATCAGGCAACTGTTGCACAACCTCATCCAGTGAACAGTCAGGATTGGTTCTCACCACTTCAAGGATTCGATCGCCAATCGCTAGTTCCGACAGCATACGCCCTCCCTTTCCATAAGCATAGTTACCGAGCGTGGCTACGAAGGGGGAGACGTACGCAAGTTTTAGTCCAGGGTCGATTTTCAGCATTGGTCGAAAGATATCCGAAACTAGCGGCATTTAACACGGCCGCAACCCGAGACATGGCGTCTCGTCGTTGGACTTTCGAGATCCGTTCTCTTCCGCACCGTGCGCATAGAGCGAATACGCTCAGTGCGTGGCAAACGCCATACTGAAAGCATGGTTCGGCATGGAACCGGAGCATTCTACGTTTTCACCAGTGGGTCTACCGCGGTGTGGAGGTTCTGACTTCGTTTCTTCCTGCCTAAGGCCTGATACAACGTCCTTGTGTGACGTTGTTCTCTTCGCCTGTGGTCTCGTTTATTTGAGCCTTGGCATCAACTGTGATCGTGAAGTCGCAATCCGGATCGAAACACGCTGGGGGAATGCGGATCGGATTGAGTATGAGCCGCTGAGCGGATCCGAGAGGCGCTGTGGGAACGTCCACAGTCCCTCCCGGCGAAAATTTCACGCGGGTGATCGACGACGGAGCAGTGCCTTCGGCTTGATTTTGGATGACGATTCGCAACTGGGGCACGCCCGTCATATCGCAATAAGCATCGGGACCTCCAAAGCTGCCGTCCGGAATGGCTATAAGATCGGGGTTTGGCAAGGATTGTTCCAATGTGACACACCCTCCGGCCACAATAATCAGCACGACGCACCGAAGTATTGCAGTAGTTCGATGCGCAACTTCTCTAAAAGCTTTTGCCCTCATCAGAAAAAGTCTAGCTCTCGCGCGCGAGCATTTCTAGTCCGAACCTCTGTGGCATGAAAACAGCTGAAGTCGTCGAGTCAGACTACTGGCGAGTGCGGTCAGGGTGCCTTTGAGATGGGCGGGATCTCTCGCGGTGTGGGGTGCCACGAGCGGCGAGGAGTGGGGGAGGCGAGGAACGACAGAAAACAGCAGAATGTCTCTTTTCCCCATCTGTCATTTCTGACAGTTGTCGTGGTCCTGTTCGAGAGTTATGTTTGCACTTGCTTGCTTCGTTACAGTGGTGCCGAACCATTCTCTTGGTGAACTGTCTGGAACACTCCATGGAACAGGATCGGAGCTGTGCGGTCCCACCACCTGATCTCAAGGCATGGCCCCCTCTTCCTCTGGAAGCCTGGGAAAAGACCTATTTGACCTTGCATCGCTGGACCCAGATTGTGGGGAAAATCCGGTTAGCTCTCTGTCCAGACGTCAATCATTGGTGGCATACGACCCTTTATGTGACCCCACGAGGATTAACAACCGGTCCGATGCCCCACGGCGAACGGATGTTCCAAATGGATTTCGATTTTGTGGCGCACCACCTCGATGTGACAACCGCTGATCAGCAGACGATTTCGATCCCGCTGATGCCGCGCTCCGTCGCTGACTTTTATCAGGAAGTTATGGCGACTTTGACGAGCCTTCGATTTCCCGTTTCCATTTGGACAACCCCCGTTGAAGTGGAGGACCGGACACCGTTTGAAGAAGATCACGAGCATGCCTCTTATGATCCAGAGTACGCGCAACGCTGCTGGCGTATCCTCTTGCAAGCGCACCGGGTCTTCACTCAGTTCCGTGGGCGCTTTCTCGGCAAAGCGAGTCCGGTCCACTTCTTTTGGGGAAGTTTCGATCTTGCCGTCACAAGGTTTTCCGGCCGTCCCGCCCCGAAGCATCCGGGGGCGCCGCACTTGGTGCGCTATGTTGCCGTAGAAGCGTATTCACACGAAGTAAGCAGTTGTGGCTTCTGGCCCGGCGCGGGCCTTGGGGCACCTGCCTTTTATGCCTATGCCTATCCTGAACCGCAACGATTTAAGGAGTATGTCGTTAGCCCATCCCAAGCCTATTATCATGAGATGCTCAGAGAATTTATCTTGCCCTATGAAGCTGTTCGGACGGCCACGATCCCTGACGATTCCTTGCTGGCATTTGCCCAAACAACCTACGAAGCGGCAGCCACGACAGGGAACTGGGATCGGGAAGCTCTCGAACGGGCACAACCACCAAGCTGGCAAACAAGGCACAATTGGTACCGATAACCACAGCCCACCCGACGCTGCGACATGGTTCCTGACACCGCTTCCACTTCCGTTGGCATAGAGACAAAGGATTAATCAGGCAGGGCGTTTCAACACCTTACTTAGCCGTTCCGGCACCCACTTTCCGCCAACGATACCGAGTGCTTCCGGCCGCACGTGGAGGATCAAGGCGCTGCTACCTGCTTAAGGGCGGTCACGGGACCGAACCTTCGCAGCGTCGCAAGTTGCTGCTTATCCTTAACGAGGAGTGCCCCGGCAAAACCCAAGGCATTAATGGAAATGCCCTCGAAGCATTCTTGCGATCGTGGCACAAGCAACATCCAATTTCGAGTCACGAGCAGGTTGTAAGGAGCCGTCGGCATATGACTCCCTACAGCAGGATCAACCGACAGACCGGCCGCGCGAAGCAACTTTCGATAGCTGGCATGCAGGGAAGCGCCGCTGTTTTTTTCCGGATTTGTCCAGTCTGGATCCATCGGCATCCCGACATGACGAAAGGGAAGGTCTGGTATGGTGCCGACCATTCCGTCGGCCTGAGGGAAGCGCAAGAGCGGGTCGATTGGCAGCGGCGCGATGGTCGAGTTGAACGGCACCAATTGCAAATGCTTGTGTGACTGGCTGGCTCCGGCCTGGTGTCCCGCATTATAGAAAGCGAGCCCGTCAATTTCGGTGAGTCCGGTGAGGAGTGCCTCGCAGTCTTTTTGGGTGAGCTGACATTGTTGATCTTCAAAAGCTCGGGTGACGATTAGGAGATGATGCTCGACGACGTTAAATTTATTCAGCAAGGCGATGTGTGTCGGCGAAATCGGCGCGACAAACAGTTCAGGATCGTACGGAAGAAACGGATTGACCTTCGATGGACCAACTGTGGCCCTCTCTTTACTCGCTAAATCTTCCAGAACCCGCACCTGAAACGGGATGCCGTTCTGCTCGATCACTTCCATGGTGGTCGGGAGACTTTGTATGGCGCCGCACCGTCGCGCGTTGGCCGTGCGTTCCAATAGGCAGGCTTGCAACGTGCCAGGTGTCAGCTGTGAGTGCTGATCAGCCATAAGAAGATCGTACGCGAAGCGGGAGCGGGTAGGAA
>JBKPKC010000461.1:0-3507 GCA_046765595.1 Nitrospirota bacterium | reverse complement strand
TTTGGCCGGTCGAGTATTGAAATCCGGCGGGAGCTGGTTGACGACCTCTGTCCGCTTGCTAAGCTTGATCAAGCGCCGCCGTCTGTTTCGTCGCGCGAAGAGGTCGCCATGATCACATATCGATATGCCTATGCCATATTTGGTCTCGCGCTCCTGCTAACCGGCTGTGGAGGCGGAGGGACAGTGTTTGCGCTCAAAGATCCCGCCTATGCCGTCAAACCGACTTCCGTCACCGTCATCACCGGCGGGGCTGAGGAGTCTGATCTCAAGCTGGCCGAATATCTGACGCAGGAGCTGATAGATCGAACGACCCTCAAGGTCGTCGCCCAAGAGGACGTCAGCAAAGCCATTCCCAGCTATCCGATCGCACTCAAAACCGTCGAGGAAAAGAACGGCGAAGTTGAGTGGGTGGATCCCTCCGAGAAGCCTCGACTTCAGAAACTCCAGGCCAAACTAAAAACCAACTATGTGTTCGTGGTCTGGAGCAAACGCCTGAAGCAGACCTCCTACTGTTCAAGCCGCGGCGGATGCTCCAATACGTATTCCGCCGACGTATACGGAAACATGCTTGAATACCCAAGCGGACAGATCGTCTCTCACACGGCGTTCAACCGCCGCAACAGCGACAGCGTCCTCGCTCTGTTTCGGTCGAAAGGCTATTACATCGACGAACTGCTCAAGAAATCCGCGGAAGACATCGTGGACGAATTCATCAAGGTGACCAATACGGGCAAGGGGAAATAGGAAGGAGCTAGCGGTGGGACAGTCTTGCCGGAGAGAACTTTCGACGGCCGTCGGACTCATGCTCCTCGTCGCGGGCTGCGCCACATTCCATCTCACGACGGAACCGTTTCAGCTGAAAGGCAAAACCCTCGCTGTGATTTCAGGACTGACCAATGCCAGCTCGCTAAGCCTCGCCGAAGCCTTGGGCCACGAATTGGAAAAGGCAAGCCGCTTTCAGGTCTTCTCCCAGAAACAAGTCGCTCAGGCCATTCCCAACTATCCGCAATTCGTCAAAGGTCCTTACAAGTCGGCGTACTTCGACATCGATGTGGACTATGCCCACACGGATGTGGCTCGGGTAAAAGAACTGCAGAAACACCTCGGCACGGATTACCTCTATGTATTGTGGGCGCCCGCGACCACGTCCCACGGGGGCTCTGGCTTGTTTTTCAAACAGTACCCGGTGACGCACATCGTCGCACAGCTTTTTGAATCCCCAGGCGGCAAGGAAATCGGACGCAGCCACTATGCCGTCCGCGTCGATGATCAGACGCACCAAGTCTTGTCGGAGGACATGCGCCGTGTGGCGGTGGAGCTGGCTGAAAAGACTCACACCTTGAAGTAGCCAGCATTCGTACGTTTCCTCTCCAGTCTGGTCGCCTCCCCCGCTTCCATCGGACATTGATCGCTGTCGCGCGCAAGAAAACACTTCCAGTGCGGGAACACGAAAACCGCCACGGCCAGACATTCCAGACCGAACGGCAGGTAGCCGGCATAGCCGAGCAACGGCATTTCAAACAGCTTGAAGCGGTGGACGGAGGGAATGGCATATTCCCAATGAACCAAACTTCTGGAATTCCACATCTCCCAACAAAAGCCGCAGACAAGCGCCGCGACCGCGGCGAGCCACAATACCGTCCAATTGCCCTTTTCGGCCTCGGAGAAAATCGTCTGCTCCCCCGCGAGCGACTGGAGCGCCGTAATGAGGAGCAGCGGTGCAATCCACACGAGCGGGAACAACCACTCCGGCCAGATGCCGATGCCCGCTAATCCCGCGCTTGCAACGATCAATAGGAATCCGCCTGTGAATCGCCGCCTGGGCCAGCGCAGAGGGGGCAACCGGTCCATCCCTGCCTGCATGGCCGGCATCGAGAGAAGAAGTTCCGTCGTGCTCAGCACAGCCGGCAACACCGTCGAAAACGGGATCGTGGCGTGAAGGACATACTCCCAAGGCGTCAAGTCCTGTCCTCCGACGTAATACCAGTTCTGGACGAATCGATTCAGATATTCGAAACACCACCAGAACGCCGCGCTGACGGGAAACAACGCGATAAAATCCCAAGGCCGGTCCAGCATCATGCAGTGTCCTGTGCGTCGGGACGTCCACCCGTTGACGATCAAGATGTAGCCGATCCACAAAGGCGTGAAGGTGTACGCTTGAAGATCTGCAAACGACGGAAAGCGGTTCCAGGCCACCACCCAGCCAACGCCGGTTACAACCGCGCCGAGCCAACCCCACCACGGGAAACGATTCACGGTCCGGAATGACCTGCTCTTGCCACGGCACGAGACGGCCACCTTCCATACGAGCGGACCTACGGTCATGACGATCAACAGCGAGAACCCGAGAAAAACCGGCCAAGAGAATGGCGACGGCTGCACGATGCGGGGCTGCGGCGGAAATTCAAGATACGGCCGGATGGGTGCTCCAATGAAGTCCAGGCCGAGAAGCGGCAAGCCGATAATCAGTGACAATACGAAGATGAGCTTTCCTGTCATTCGAGGGTTGAACACCGTTACGATTCCCCGATTGGCCGTCACCATGTATCATGATGACGGAACCCCGCTGTCTCGGAAAGAACTCATGGATATTCTGTCACATGGTTTGTGGGGCGGGATAGCGTTCGGACACAGGAGTCGTCCGAGCTATTGGCTGGCCTTCGTCATCGGCCTCGCGCCAGACCTGTTCTCCTTTGGGATACTGTACGGCGCCGTAGCGCTCGGCCTGGCCGAGAGACCGGACTTCAGCCATGGAACGCCCCCCGAATCGACGATTCCCCAGTACGTTCATCATCTCTACAACGTCACGCATAGCCTGATCCTGTTCGTACTGGTATTTTTACTGGTCTGGGGTCTACGAGGACGGCCGCTGTGGGAACTTGCCGCTTGGGGTCTGCATGTGCTGGTTGACGTTCCGACGCACTCGTCTGCCTTCTTCGCCACCCCCGTCCTATGGCCGCTGGCCGATTGGAAATTCGATGGCTGGCAATGGATGACGCCCGGCATCCTCATTCCCAACTACGTATTGCTCGCCCTCCTCTATGGCTGGTTTGCGTTCCGTTCGGCGCGAACCCGCAACCACGCTCGAATCTCTCGATAGAGACTCCTCCATCATAAGCTGGGGAGGAACCGAGGTGCGCAAATCGATCGAACGAGCGACTCTTGGGCATCTCCTCGCTCTCTCCCACAGTCGGGGCAGCTATGTCGACCGGATTTTTCTCCGAGCTCTCTCCTCCCACGACCGATCGGCTCCCACGCCACACGGAGGAGGACATTAACGAGCGCATCAGCCGCGCAACCGACACCAATGTCGCCGGTTACGCGGCGGATCCCGGCCTCATCGACCTGAGGCTCAGCGACTTGGATCGAGAATGGGACATCGAGCGGGCGCTCGAAGCCAATGCCGCCGCTGCGTTACTCATCGGACTCGCGCTCGGACGGCTGGTGCACCGACGCTGGTATTTCCTGTCTACCACCGCAGGGGCATTTCTGCTCCAGCATGCC
>JBKPKC010000460.1:0-4077 GCA_046765595.1 Nitrospirota bacterium | reverse complement strand
CCCGTGGTCGACGTGCCCGACAATCACGATATTGAGATGCTCGGATGATTTGGCGGCACTCACCGCAGAATTACATGTATCCATCTTTTCGCAACAACTCCATTCCTCGTCCTTCATCCTGCGCGCGGCCCGACCGCTCGGCGACCGTGGTGTGGCGAAGTTCTTCGATGATGTCGTCGACCGTGCGGGCGTTCGACTTGATCGGCATGGTGCACGGTGCGCAGCCTAGGCTGCGGTAGCGGGTCCCGTCGCCTTTGTTGAGATAGAGGTCGATGAAGGGAATACTCTCAAGCTTGATGTATTCCCAGATGTTGATCTCCGTCCAGTCCAGCAACGGATGGATGCGGATGTGGGTGCCTGGAGGAAAGGTCGTCTTGAATTGGTCCCAGAGTTCGGGCGGCTGATCGCGAAAATCCCAATCACCGTGCTTGTCGCGGGGTGAAAAATATCGTTCCTTCGCCCGCGTACCCTCTTCGTCCGCCCGGACGCCCAGAATGACGCCCGTGTAGCCTTTCTGTTCCAGCAACTGCTTGAGGCCGTTGGTTTTAAGCGCGGTACAACAGGTGACGCGGCCCAGCGTATGATTCATGCCGGCGGCCAGCGCTTCCTTGTTCTGCCCGACGACCAGATTGAGGTGCCATTCCCTCGCGAGGCGATCGCGATATTCGATCATCGCCGGAATCTTGAAGCTTGTATCCACATGCAGCAGCGGAAACGGGACATGCCCAAAGAATGCCTTGCGGGCGAGCCACAGCAGCACGGTCGAATCTTTGCCCATCGACCAGAGCATGGCCAGATTGTCGAAATGCTTATAGGCTTCTCTCAGGATATAGACGCTCTGATCTTCCAGCTGGCGAAGATGTTTCACATCGAGCTCCGTGAATCAGCTTAAAAGTTCTGCGCGGCAGCCAGCGGCACTTGGGTCAGCGCTTCCAATTTTCTTGCCCCCGAGCCATTCTCGAGCGCGCGACGGGCGAGGGACGTGCACTCCGTCAATGACGCACCTCTTCCGCCCGCATAGAGCAACAGACCGGCGTTCAGGAGCACCCAGTCGCGTGGTCCGCCGCCAATTTGATTGTGGAGGATCCGTGTCAAGAGATCGACCTCCTTCTCTCGTTGATCGGGAGGATAACCGGCCATCTCGCGCGATGCGGCCAAAGTCAATCCGGCGTCTTTAGGGGCCAACGTCAACGGCGTAATACGCTCATCTCGGAGTTCCAAGACTTTGGTCGCCATCGCGATCGACAATTCAGGATCTCCCTCCACCCCTCTCACCACAAGCGCTCGTGGAAGACCGAGCATGCGAAGGACTTCAGCCGTTTTCTCGAAATGGGGCGGATGCGTCAGACCGACGACTTGGGAGGACGCGCGAGCCGGGTTGAGCAACCTTGCGATGGGATGAAACACGCTGCGGACGCCGAGTTCCTGCCTCATTTCCAGAAACCGATACAACGGCGGATGATAGAGCGCAATGTCGAGATATCCGAAGCCATGCGTTCCGATCATACTCGCGACGGCCTTCCCGTCGAGATCGATCGGAATCCCCAGCGCCTTGAGCACTGCCGCAGTTCCTGGACGGCCGGGGACGCCGTCATATCCATGCATGAGGACGGCTCCGCCCGCAGCGGCGGCCAGGATTGCCGCTGCCGACAAGGCGTGGAAGGTGTCCTGCTTGCCTGCATAAGACGGAACATCTACGACGTCTGCATCCTTCGAGACGGCCAATGGGGCCACGTACGACCGCGCAGCGGCCGTAAACGATGCCAGCTCCGTCACCGACTCCATTTTGAATCGCATAGCCACGAGAAATGCACCGACCTGGGCCGCCGTAGCCTGCCCTTCAATCAAGGCCTGCATGGCCCGCTTGGCCTCCTCCCACGTGAGATCTTTGGAGGCCTTAGGACCTTTGGCGATTTTCGCGATGAATTCCTGCATGCTCATGACGATGCCTTATGGAGACCGCATTCGGTTTTGTCACGGCCTTGCCACCGACCCGACCTCGAATCCTCCTCCCCGGGCATAACCGGCTTGGTGCAATGCGTGCAGCCGATGCTCGGATAATTCTGGTCGTGCAAAGGATTGTAGGGCACTTCGTAGACGTTGATGTACGTCCATACGTCGGTCCAAGTCCAGCAGACAAGTGGATTGACCTTGACGAGTTGAAACGCATAGTCCCACTCAATCGGCTTGGCATTCGCGCGCGTGGGCGCCTGCTCTCGCCTGATACCGGTAATCCAGGCGTCATATCCACCGAGAATCCGCTTCAACGGCTCCACCTTTCTGAGCTGGCAGCATTGGTCCGGATTGCTGGTCCAGAGCGCTTCGCCATGTTGCCGAGCCTGCCCTTCGGGCGTCAGAAGCGATTTGACTTGGTGGACTTGGGCCGGCTTCAGCTCATACCGCTCGATGATCCGGTCCCGCGTCGCATAGGTTTCGGGAAACAAAAAATCCGTGTCCAGATAAAACAATCCGACCGAGGGATCAATTCGATGCACCATATCCACCAACACGACATCTTCTGCGCCGAAACTGCACGCCACGATGATGCGGGGCCGATGGCGGGCGATCGCCGCGGCAAGAATCGCCTGCGGCTGGCTGCCTTCGAGCGATTCGCCCCATGCCTGAATCTCATCCGTAGAAATCTTCATTTTCTTTCTCGCCCGCCCACCCTTGCGGCGCCGAGACGCCGCCGTTGCCCGTCTCACCCCGCCCACCCTTGCGGCGCCGAGACGCCGCCGTTGCCCTAGTCACTCGACTTTTTCCACCAAGATCCGGTAATGCGCGGCTTCCGGTTCCAGCGCTTCCTGCAAATGCACGAGATGGCCATCATTTTTGAGGCTCATCGGCACGTTTTTGATCGGCTCACCCGAGTCCAGCCAGACTTCCAGCTTTTCACCGGCGTCCATCATTTCGAGCTTCAGCTTCGTCTTCACATAATTCATCGGACAGGTCACACCGCGGAGATCGTAGACAGGAGCGCCGGTCGGCGCAAGGGCCGCCGGCTTGGCCGCTGGAGCGGCGGGCGCTGCCGGTGTCGGTTCCTTGACGGCTGGGAGCTTGAGGTCTTTTCCCATCTGGTCGGTGGCAGCCCGGCAGGCATCGACGAATCCCTTCGCGAACGACATTTTCTCGCGCGCAGACTCCTGACTCGTGTCTTTCGGACCAAGGTCGCCCACTTTCTTGTTCAAATCGCGGTAGCCGGCCGGCACGACGCCTTTTTGAGCGATCCGGCGGTCGAATTCAGCGAACGTCTCGGCGTCGGTGGAAGGCTCGAGGCCTTCCGTCACGAGTAATGCTTTGGCGGCAGCAAGCACTGCACGATAGGATTTATTCACTGACACCGCATACTGATGATTGTCGATCAACAATTTCGCTTGATACAGTTCCTGATCGGCCTCGAGAATCCCGTTTTCGATCATTTCAAGTGCACCGCCGGCGCATTCACCCGGTCCCAAGTCCTCAAGGACGAACTCTTCTTCAGCCTCCCAGTCATAATAGAACGTCGGATCGTCGACAAACGCCGGCACCAGCGTGTAGGGGATCAGCTCGTCCTTCAATGCGTGCTTACCGACTCGATCAATGAATGCCGGCAGTGCCTCTCCAGCATGACGATCCCTCCGGTACACGTCGATCAAATGCGTGATGGCGGCGGAGACGGCCTTTGCCGGCAGCTTGACCGTCATCTGACCGATCTTCGCGGTGCCGTTCACCTTGCCGCCCAGATGCAACTCATAAAACGGCGCCGTATGCTCTCCGATGCGTTTGCCGACGCCGTGGAGGCCGATCGTCGCAATGTGGTGCTGCGCGCAGGAATTATGGCAACCGCTGATCTTGACGCTGACGTCCTTGAGATCTTCCGGAACACGGCCTGCGGGAAAGACTTCGGCGAGCGCCCTCGCAAGACCCTTTGAGGATGTGATGCCGAGGCCGCAGGTATCGGTCCCCGGACAGGCAATGATATCCTCGACCAGTTCGGCGCCCGGATCGGAAAGCCCTTGCGAAGCGAGGTCATCATAGAGTTCGCTGACCTGAGCCTCCGGGACCCATCGGATGACCATGTTTTGATTGATCGTGGTG
>JBKPKC010000459.1:0-3240 GCA_046765595.1 Nitrospirota bacterium | reverse complement strand
CTATGTGGTTTGCCATCTATTGTCATCTATCAGTGAGAGAGCCCGTATCCTGATAAACTTGCACGAACCCAAATAGTCAAACTCCTTGTTTGGCAACAGCTCAGAATTGTGGCGAATAGCCGAATGGTGGAAGAGCAACATGGAGACCGGAAAACAGCACGATGCTGAGTACGTCCTTGGGCATTCCGCCCAGGAACTGGAACGCCTGAGCACGCAAGCGAGGCTCTACGAGCCTTTTACGGTGCAGTTCTTCCGCGGCGCGGGAATCCAACCAGGAATGCGTGTTCTGGATGTGGGCTGCGGAAGTGGAGACGTCTCTTTTCTAACGGCGCGATTGGTTGGGCCCACAGGCCAAGTGGTCGGAGTAGATCGGGCTCCAGCCGCGGTGGCGACCGCCCGTGGCCGCTCATCAGATCTTCAATTGACGAACACTCAATTTCTCACGGGAGACCCGAGTGAGATGACATTCGAGGAGCCGTTCGACGCGGTCGTCGGCCGCATGGTTCTGATGTTCTGTCGCGATCCAGCCTACACATTGTCCAAGGTCGCAGCGCATCTCCGGGCGGGTGGAATCATCGCATTTCAGGAAGTTGATTTTTCTGGGTGCCGTTCTCTTCCGCGCTTGTCTACCTTTGACCGGTCGGTACGTTGGATCGCCGAGTCACTCGAACGATCCGGCTCAGACCCATACTTGGGTTTGAAACTGCATACGACATTCGAGATTGCCGGGCTACCTCCGCCAGCATTGTACGTGCACGCTGGCATCGGAGCTGGACAGCAGCACCCCCTTTATTCAGTTGTCGCGGATTTGGTTCGAACCCTGCTGCCCGCGTTGGAGGAACTAGCGATCGTCACCGCCAAGGAGATTGATGTTGATACGTTGGCGGAGCGAATCAGTAATGAGGCGGTCGCTGAAAGTGGAACGGCTGTGGGCCCATCTCTGGTCGGTGCCGCGACGCGGAAGACGGCTTAAACGATTGAGCCATTGCGCCGTAGCGCTCAGCCTAACCAAGAGTGGATGTTGTTGATGAGATAAACAGAATGGCCACTGAACGGCTGGATGCGAAGGTTGAAGGGATTGCGGAGCGGACGCGGCGCAAGACAACGCGGCGGTTAATGCCGTTCCTGTTCGTCCTCTACATCATCGCTTATCTCGACCTCGTCAACATCGGCTATGCGGCCTTGGAAATGACGCGCGAGTTGCGGTTCTCCAACGAGGTCTTCGGTTTTGGAGCGGGTATTTTCTTTGTTGGTTACTTCCTTCTGGAGATTCCCGGGACGATCCTCGTTGAAGTTTGGAGCGCACGAAAATGGATCTCTCGAATCATGATCTCCTGGGGGCTGCTTGCCTCCCTCACAGGATTGATCACTAACGCGCAACACTTGTACTGGTCCCGATTCTTTCTCGGCATGGCCGAAGCGGGTTTCTTCCCTGGGATCATCGTCTATCTCACCCACTGGTACCGTCGTGAGGACCGAGCCAAAGCCTTCGCCATGTTTGTGGCGGCAATCCCGATTTCGCAGATCATCGGCGCTCCTCTCTCAGGTCTTCTGATGGAACTTAATTGGTGGGGTTATTCCGGATGGCGTTGGCTGCTGATCCTGGAAGGAATTCCAGCGGTGCTCTTCGGTGTGGCGACGGTATTCTACCTCACCGACTGGCCGAGGGATGCGCGATGGTTATCCGACGAGGAACGCGAATGGATCACGGGCGAACTAGAGCGTGAGAAGCAGGAGAAGAAGGCGATAAAACCCCTAAGCATCAGGGAAGCTGTCTGCGACAGAGATGTAGTCCGCCTGACTTTGGCAGCCTTTTTCGCGCTTACGGCATTGTATAGTTTTTCAATTTGGCTTCCGAAAATTGTTCAGAAGCTCTCCGGCCTGAATGGCTTCCAGGTCACATTAGTTACAGGGGTTGTTTTTCTGGCCGCCTTACCGGCGATGCTCCTGAACGGACGTCATTCCGATCGAACCGGAGAGAGAAAACGGCACGCGGCATTTCCATTGCTTGCTGTGGCATTGTTGCTAGGCGTCCGCCAATTTGTGGACCTGGGTTTGACTTTTTCCATAGCGACACTCTCGTTGACCGCCATGGCTTTGCACAGTTACCTGCCTGCCTTCTGGTCGCTCCCAACGATGTTTCTGAGCGAGGCGGCGGCGGCGGCGTGTATTGGCATGATCAATTCCTTCGGTAATCTCGGCGGGTTTGTAGGAAACTGGGCGATGGGTTTTCTCAGCGATCGCACTGGAAACTACGCGGCTGGCACGGTCGCTCTGGCAGTGTCCGCGCTTGTTGCTGGTTTGCTCATATTGTCTGTGCGGGACGCTCACGGCCGGGCACATACGTGAGTAAAGCCGAGTCCAGCACGCCTTGCTGGAGATCGGGGTGTCGCAGATAACGGCCGGTCAGAGGGGCACCGAGCCAATGGCCTCTTGTCATCCTACGGCGGTGACATGATTCGAGTCTCAAAAACCTCCGTTTTCAAGACTGCTGATGGGCGCTTGCGTCAGGCTTGCAAATCAGCCTTAAAGCTGTTGCAATACCTGTCTCGAAATCAACGTCTCAAAACCACTGACCACGGCTGCGTTCTGAGACAGGGGGGATCGCATGCGGATTGGCTATGCTCGGGTTTCCACCGCCGACCAGAATCCGGATTTGCAGGAAGACGCTCTCCAAAAAGCCGGCTGTGAAAAGATCTTTCGTGATATCGCCAGCGGCTCCGTCGATTCTCGCAAAGGCTTGGCGGAAGCCATCGAATATGCGCGCGATGGAGACACGCTAGTCGTGTGGAAGTTGGATCGGCTCGGCCGTTCGCTAAAACATCTGATCGAGACGGTGAACGCACTCGCTGCCCGCAAGATTGGGTTTCAGAGTCTGCGGGAAAGCATGGACACGACAACTAGCGGTGGCAACCTGATCTTTCATGTGTTCGGTGCTCTCACGGAGTTCGAAAGGGAACTCATCCGCGAACGGACCCAGGCCGGATTGCGCGCTGCGCGGGCACGGGCACGAAACGGTGGGCGCCCGCGGAAAATGGATGCCCGAAAAATCACGATGGCCAGGACGCTTCTGGCCAACCCCAACGCCAATGTTACCGACATCTGCGAGACCCTGCATGTCTCCAGGGCAACGCTGTTTCGGCAACTTGAAAAGTCGGCTGGCGAATAATCTTTCGAAGAGCTGCATACCTCCCCCAGAATTAGGAGCTGTCCCATTCCAACGCACGAACTGCTGTCCGC
>JBKPKC010000458.1:0-3555 GCA_046765595.1 Nitrospirota bacterium | reverse complement strand
GGCTAGTTCCGACGCCTCGTGAGGTCTTGCCGTCCGACGGAACCAGTCTGCAACCCCTTCGTCCGCCGGATGAGCTTTGACGGCCGCCGTGAATTCCTCGCTCGTGATCCCTGCAAATTCCAGCACAAGCTCATCGATCGGGCAGGGGTAAACGTATTCCCCCTCCGTTCCGGCGAGAACGGCCCGGCATTTGTCGATCATTCGCGGAAGGTGTGCATACCCCGCCAACATCATGCGCATGCTTCGCGGGAAGTGCCTTCTGAGGTCCATGACTTACAGCAATTGATGGCCCGTCAGCGTCAAGCTTTTCACGATGACACCGCCGTTCTCGAAGGCGATGATGCGTCGGCTCGCAGGCAGATCGGCGGCGCCGGCCCGCACGTGGGTATCAGTGAAGCTCTCGACGTTTTTCAGTTTTCCGTCCTCAGGTGAAAAATAATAGACGGTGTATTTCGTCGTGAGGTGCTTCTTGTCCTGCGTGACGGCGCTGTCCTCGACGTTGATCGTAAAGGCAAAGGGCGCCATGCCGGGGTGCGACATTGTCCGATTGATCTGCGTGATGCGGTTGTCCTTGAGACGGTAAAACGAGTGCGATCCGTGAATATTCAACCTGATGCCCAGTGGATGGCTATCGTCCTCCATGGTGAGCGTATACTTGCCGTCCGATTCTTCGAAGGTGCGCGGCCCACGGTGGACGGCGATCATCGCAAACTGCTCTTGCGCCCATTTCTGAACCTCCCCGTCGGCAAGCTGCACCGAGACCTCGCGGGGGCCTTTTACGGTGACGGGGCCCTGGAATTCCTTCCCATTGATGTTGACTGTCAGCTGCGCCGTGAACCCTTTGAAGTCACTGGGCCACCGCGCCGTATTGTCGAACGCCCGGCGAAGCGCTTCACGAGCTTTCGGATCATCGGCGACGGTCGATTGATGTGAGGCATGAGCAGTCATGATGAGTTCTCCTTCACGTGATAAGGTGACTCATGTTTCATTATACCCGCGGCTTTTCAGGCTCCTCAATGACGAAGACCGCCCACCGGAGAAAGGGCGGCATTTTCAAAGCGGCGTACTTTCTGATATAGTTCGGCAATTTTTCTCCTGCGATCCGCGACGCTCGCAGGAATTGCAGCGGACTTGGCAAAGGGGATGGCATGGAACGACGGGCCGCTTCTCATACGGAAGAAGAAGAGATGAACCAGCGCCGTCGCCTTTTGAACGCCGCCAAAAAAGGCGATCAGAAGGCGGTTGCGAAGCTCTTCGAGTTGTATCAGGTGCGCGTCTACAACAATGAAATGGTGAGCAAGCTCAACCGCACGGCCGGCACGCACAAGCTGCAGGCCGAAGTCGCCCAGGCCAAGGCCGCCGCCAAAGGAGGATCTTCCCGCAAATCATCGCATCGAAAGCCTTCCGGCCCACCGGTCAAGTCGAAACCGCGACACCCCGTCCAGGCCAAGAAAATTCACAAGAAAAAGTAGCGCGTTTATTGAACCGTGACGCGGAGGCCGCCTCCGGCGAGTTTGCCCGCGATCTCTTCCGCTTGCTTCAACCCTCCATTGAACACCACCGCTTCGCCCTGATGATCGATTTTCCACGCCAACTCGAAGGCCTTCGACGGCGTCATGCCCGGAATGCACTGACAAAACAGCGCGATGACTTGCTGGTACGTATGGCAATCACAGTTGTAGACCACAACGCGGGCTTCGAGATCGTCCCCGGTTCCGGTGGAGGGAGTTTCGGTTGCAAGCGGCGTCGCGACAGGGGCGGGAGAGTCGGCCATGGGGGAGGATTCTAACAGAGATTGCCGGCTCGATTAAGATGCTTTTGTGCCCTGGCTCATGCTAACGTTCCGCCGCCATGATGCAGTCCTCGACACAACGCATTCTGACCTCGTGGTTGGATCTGCTGCTGATCTTCGTGCCGGTGACGATCGTCTTGGCGCTCATTCAACCCGCTCATCTCGGTGTCTTTCTGTCGGCGGCGCTCGCGATCATTCCGCTTGCGGGTCTGTTGGGACGTGCGACCGAACACCTGACTGCTCATGTGGGGCCGGGCATCGGCGGCCTGCTGAATGCGTCCCTCGGCAATGCGGCGGAGCTGATCATCGCAATAGCCGCGCTCCGCGAAGGATTGCACGACGTCGTGAAGGCCTCACTGACCGGATCGATTCTAGGGAACGTCCTCCTCGTCCTGGGCGGGGCGATGCTGGCAGGAGGGATGAAGTATGAGCGGCAGAAATTCAATCAAACCGCTGCCGGCCTCGGAGCGAGTCTGCTTCTGCTGTCTGCGGTCGGCCTCATCATTCCGGCGCTGTTTCATCTCACCGCGTCCGATCGGGGCGCCGCCGTCGAACGTGAGTTGAGCCTCGAGATCTCCATTGTCTTATTCTCCATTTACGTCATGCACCTCGTGTTTTCGTTGAGGACGCATCGCCACGTGTACAGTGGACAAGAGGCCGGGGAGTCGCACATCGGAGAAGACGTGTGGAGCCGCGGACGTGCCATGGCCGTATTGGCCGTCGCCACCGTGTTGGTGGCCGTGATGAGCGAGTTGCTCGTCGGCGCCCTGGAGCATGCAGCCGAGACGCTGGGTCTCACGCAGATCTTCGTCGGCGTCGTTCTCGTGGCGCTCATCGGAAACGCGGCGGAGCATTCGACCGCGGTGCTCGTGGCGATGAAAAATAAGATGGATCTGGCGCTCAGCATCGCCGTGGGATCAAGCCTGCAAATCGCGCTGCTCGTCGCCCCGGTCCTGGTCTTCATCAGCTATCTGTTCGGCAGGCCGCTCGATCTGATTTTTACGCCGTTCGAAGTCGCCGCGGTCACGATCTCGGTCTTGATCGTCGGGTTTGTGTCAATGGACGGGGAATCGCATTGGATGGAAGGCGTGATGCTGGTGGGTGTCTATGCCATGCTGGCGATCGCGTTCTATTTCCTGCCGGCGCACGGATGACGAGACGCTAGAACGTGTCCATGTCGATGACTTCGGTGGCATCCCAGAGGTTCTTTTTTTCGGCGTCCGCCAGGGCTTTCATCCGGTCTTCGTCAGTCTCTTCGCCAAACTGTTTTTTTGCCGAGGGCGCGGGTGAGGCTGCAGACCGATCCGCGGTCTCGGGAGGCCGGCGCCGGCGCTTCTTTGCGGGGTCCATGTTGACGGGCATCATTGCTCCATTGAAACCCTACTAGTCTCTCTCCGGCCGGCGCGGAAAGTCAACGGGAGTCGCATTGACCTCCCGACAACGGCTTTGTTACAGTCGCCGCCCATGCTCGACGCCAAGGTGTGGTGGCCGCTCTTTCCTCTTCTGCTGCTGTTGGTCATTGTCTGTTTGACGTGGGCGTTGGTCCTGGTCGTCCGCGGCGGACATGATGCCCGTGCGCGATGGTTTCAAGTGGGTGCCTTCAGTTGCTATTTCCTGGCTGCGGTGTCGGCGATCGCCAGCGAGCGCGGCGCCGTGTCCGCCAACCTCCATCGGCCGTTTTCCCTGGCAACACAGCTCTGTCTGCTGCTGGCGCTGGTTCACCACTGGAACTCGCCGCGCCATGCTCTGGTATGGCTGAATGG
>JBKPKC010000457.1:0-6561 GCA_046765595.1 Nitrospirota bacterium | reverse complement strand
CACCGGTGGACTCGCCGGAGTCGAAAAAGTGGACTACAACCAGGACTGGATCGATGCCCTGTCCACGGTCATACGATCCATCGAATTGGTCGCGATCGGCATCGGGCTCATCCTCTCTGCGGCGGCGGTGACCATCATCGCCAACACCATCAGGCTGACGTTGTTCGCCCGCCGGGAGGAAATCGCCATTTTGCGGTTGATCGGCGCCACCAAAACCTTCATTCGTATTCCCTACTTGCTCGAAGGAGCGGTGCTCGGAGGCTTGGGAAGCGCATGTTCGTTGTTCATGCTCAAAGCGCTGTATGAACTGTTCCGGCAGCAGATGCGGACGACGGGCCGCTTGCGCGGACTGGAACAGCTGACGATGTTCTTTCCGCTGTCGGTGTGCCTACTGCTCGTGGGCGTGGGCATCGTGCTGGGCTGTGCCGGCAGTTTCGTCTCCCTCCGGCGCTTCGACGAGGTCAAGGTATGAGACCCCGACGGGCAGGTTGCATCGCAATGGTGGTGGCGGGTCTCTGGATGCCCGCAGGCGTCTTCGCCGATTCCATCAAGGACAAAATCGACAAAGAGCGGAAGACTCTCGAGCAACTCAAAGACCAGATTGAAGAGAAACGGCGGCAAGCGGACGATGCCGGAAAAAGGCGCGAGTCGATCCTCCAAGGCATCCAAACGCTCGACGAGCGGCACATGCGGTACCGGCAGTCTCATCAGGATATCAGCCGCAAGCTGCGAAAGAAGGATCAGGAGATCGAGGCCATTAACGGGCAGATCGCGCGATTGCGAAACGGTGTCGAGGTTCGGCAGGAGGCGATTCTCGCGCGGCTTCGCATCCAATACATGGAGGGCCGGTTCGGACATTGGAAACCGTTGCTGGCATCCGATTCTTATGGCGATTTTCAACGCCGTCTCCGCTATCTCTCCGCCGTCTCGGCGCGCGATTATGGGCTCATTGAAACGTTCAGGACCGACATGGCGAACATGCAGGAAGCCGAGCGGCAGCGGGAAGCGGCCCGCGTCGGCATGCTTGCGTATAAGCACAGCACCGAAAAGCATCTCGATGAAATTAAGACGGTCAAAAAGGAAAAGAAGCTGTATCTCGCCAAGCTGACGCAGGAGAAAGAATCGTATGAGCGAGCCTTGCAGGAACTCGAGCGCTCCGCCTCGCGCATCGACAGTCTGCTGCGGGAGTTGGAGCAGCGCCGCAGAGCGGCGGCGGCCAGACCGCCGTCCGGATCACTGTCGAGGGGAGTTAAAGGCGGCCTTCCCTGGCCGGCCGAGGGCAGCGTGCTGACCTATTTCGGCCGCCAGAAGCATCCGACCTTCAACACCTACGTTCAACGAAAGGGTATTGAGATCCGTACGTTAGAAGGAAGCGCGATCCATGCGGTCATGCCGGGCACCGTGGTGTATGCGGACTGGTTGAAAGGCTACGGACTCGTTATAATCCTCGATCATGCGAACGGGTTTTTCTCACTCTATGCGCATGCTTCGAAAATATTGACTTCGGTGGGGGTGCAAGTCACCTCGGGCCAGGCAATTGGTGAAACCGGTGACACGGGCATGACGGGCGAAAATACTTTATACTTCGAATTGCGCGAAGGGGCCGAACCGGTCGATCCTCTCCAATGGCTGGCAAAGCGATAGCGCAACACAGGACCGTGCGGGGGAAAGGACGCATATGATGGAACAGAACCAACGGCGGCGATTTTGGATGCTGGGGCCAATGGTCATGGTGGCCTTGCTGTTCGGTGTGTTGATCGGCAAGGGATGGGAACGGACCGGCCATGCCACCGAAACGTATGAAGAATTGCGGACGTTTTCGGAGGTCTTGACTCAGGTCCAGAAGAACTATGTCGACGACACCAAGGTCAAGGACCTCGTCCAGGGCGCCATTCGCGGGATGCTCTCGACGCTGGATCCGCACTCGGCCTACATGACGCCCGAAATGTACAAGGAGATGCAGGTCGAGACGAAGGGCGAGTTCGGCGGCGTCGGCATTCAAATCGGGGTCAAAGAAAACCGCTTGGCCGTCATTGCGCCGATCGACGGAACTCCTGCCCAGCGCGCCGGGATCAAGGCCGGCGACTACATCACGAAGGTCAACGAGGAATCGACGAAGGACCTGTCGTTGATGGACGCGGTGCAGAAGATGCGGGGCCCCAAGGGGACCAAGGTCAATCTCACCATTCAACGGGACGGCACGGCCGATCCGCTTCAGTTCACCCTTGTGCGGGATACCATCAAAATAGAAAGCGTGAAATCGAAGGTTCTGGACAACATCGGCTATGTCAAGCTCACGCAATTTCAAGAAGCGACGGGGAGGGATTTGGGCAGGGTATTGAAGCAGTTCAAGGAGCAGAAGGTTCAGTCGACGATCCTTGATCTGCGCAACAATCCCGGCGGTCTGCTGACGGCAGCGGTGGAAGTCTCCGAACAATTTCTTCCGAACGGCAAGTTGGTGGTCTATACGAAGGGCCGTGAGAGCAAAAAGGATGAGTGGTTTGCCAAGGGCAGGGATCAGATGGACGATTCGCCAATGATCATCCTCGTGAACGAAGGATCGGCCAGTGCATCGGAAATCGTGGCCGGTGCCTTACAAGACTACGGCCGGGCGGTGATCGTCGGGACGACGTCGTTCGGCAAAGGGTCCGTGCAGACGATCCTTCCACTGGGAGACGGGTCCGGCCTGCGGTTGACGACAGCAAAATATTACACCCCCAAAGGCCGTTCGATTCAATCGACCGGCATCACGCCGGATATCGTCATCAAGCCCCAGCCGGCGACCACCGTGGCCAAGGCAGAAGGAAAGCCCGGGGACAAAGATGCCGACCCGAAAACGTCCAAGCCTCCTGTCGGCGCGGGTCCGGGAAAAGAGCAGTCCGCCGCGACGCCAAAGGGCGCCGAGGACGGCGTGCAAAAGAACGGCGCCGCACCGGCGACACAGCCTCTCGACCTGTCGGGCGAACCGTCACTCGAGCAGGATGTGCAGTTGCAGAAGGCAGTGGAGTTGCTCAAGACGTGGAAGATCTTTAAAGAACTTCGGCCGTCGTGAACTAGCCGGAGGAGCGGCGGCGTAAGTCTTCAATCGCCTGAAGCAGGGTCTCCTCGGCGCCTGAAAATCCGGGCACTGTCCTGAGCATGTGCGAACGCACGAGCGTTTCCAGGTCTGCCAGTGTAGCGATGTTCAGGCGGCTATGGAGGTAGGCGACGAGGGATTCAGAGAGGCCGGGCAATCGCGCCCAGCCTTTCACCTCTTCGGGCAGAGGCATCCGGAGCGCTTCCAACGCCAGAATCTTGCCCGTCCGCAGAAATTCTTCGATTTTTCCCGACAACTCGCTTCCGATGCCGTCAATGGTTTGGAGCGCGTTCCGCCGCGCCACCTCGGCGACGTCTTCGTCCAACGCCAGCAGGGCATCGGCTCCGCGGCGATAGGCGCGGACGCGATACGGATTGGCCCGCTGTGCGGCGAGGAGTTCCGCGATGGAGCGGAAAAGCGCAGCAAGCTGCTGATTGTGCTCCGGGACGACCATCGGCGTGTTTTGCCTATTCTGACGGGTTCGTCGCCCGTCAGGCAAGGCGCCGGCCGGTTGATTGACAATAGGAATTGGGGTTCCCTAGGATGATAGACCATGGCTGACGCCATGCAAATCCAGGTCAACGGACAGCCGCGCGATTGCCGGCTGGGCTCGACAGTCGGCGATTTGCTGCGCGAGTTGGAGATCACGACCGAACGGGTCGCCGTGGAGCTGAATCTGGAAATTCTCGATCGCCAGGACTTCGAGCGTCGAAGCCTCCAACAGGGCGATCGAGTGGAAATCTTGAGCTTTATCGGAGGCGGAGGACTCTGCCTCGTTGATCGAAAGCGAGCAGGACGGACACATGTATGACGATCGATTGATGATTGCCGGCCGGGAATTCAAGTCCAGGCTATGGGTCGGCACCGGCAAGTACAAAGATTTCGCCGAAACTCGGAAGGCAATCGAAGTGTCCGGCGCCGACGTCGTGACCGTCGCCGTGCGCCGCGTGAACATCACCGATCGTTCCAAGGAAAACCTGCTCGACTTCATCGATCCGAAGAAATACACGATCCTGCCGAATACGGCGGGATGCTACACGGTCGAAGATGCCGTCCGCTATGCGCGGCTCGCCCGAGCCGCCGGTATCTCAGACCTCGTGAAGCTGGAAGTGCTGGGCGATGAGAAAACGCTCTTTCCCGACACGACGGGGCTAATCGAGGCGGCCAAGATTTTGATCAAGGAGGGATTCATCGTCCTGCCCTATACGAATGATGATCCTATCGTCGCGAAGAAGTTGGTCGACATCGGTTGTCCCGCCGTCATGCCGCTGGCTGCGCCGATCGGCTCGGGGCTCGGGATCCGCAATCCCTACAACCTGAAAATCATCATGGAAACAGTCAAAGTCCCGATCATCGTCGATGCGGGCGTAGGTACCGCCTCGGATGCCGCGCTAGCGATGGAGTATGGCGCCGATGCCGTGCTCATGAACACGGCGATTGCAGGCGCGAAGGATCCGATCGCCATGGCCGAAGCCATGAAGTATGCGGTTCACGCCGGCCGGCTTGCCTATAAGGCCGGGCGGATCCCGCGTAAACTGTATGCGACCGCGAGCAGCCCCATCGAAGGCATGCTCTAGCAAGCTGACGCCTTCACCGGCGCCGTTCTCGCCCCCCGTACTGAGTCGAAGCACGACTCGCCCGTTCGGGTGCAAGAATTTCGGACACACTGCCCTCCATGCCGCAACCCGCATCCCGTCTCCTTCTTGTCACGGATCGTCAACAGACGAAGGGAAGGCCGTTGGTTTCAGTCTTGGCGCGGGCGTTGGGGGCAGGGCCCGTTTCCATTCAACTACGAGAGCGAGACCTCTGTGCCAAGGAGCTCGTGACACTTGCATCGGAAATTCACCGGCTCCCCGCGTGTGGCAGCAGTCGACTCGTCGTCAATGACCGCCTCGATGTGGCGCTTTCATTCGAAGGAGTCGGCGTGCATCTGCGTAGCGACAGTCTTCCAGTCACGGTGGCGCGCCGGTTGGTCGGCACGCATCGGCTGCTCGGTGTTTCGGTCCATTCGGTGAGTGAAGCGATCCGGGCGGAAGCCGACGGAGCGGATTACATCGTCCTTGGTCCGATCTATGAGACGCCGTCCAAGCAGCACTACGGCGCGCCCCTTGGTCTTTCGACGTTGGAACACGCGGTGCGATCGGTTCGTCTGCCGGTCATCGGCATCGGCGGTGTGACTGCCGCGCGCGCACGCGAGATGCGTGCGGTCGGGACATTCGGCGTCGCCGTGATCACCGCCGTCCTCGCCGCCGACGATGTTGAATCGGCGACGCGAGCACTGCTCGATGCGGTGAGCGCCTCATGATCGCGGACGCTGCGCCGCTCGTTCGGCGCGCTGGAATTAGCCGTCTAGTTGACCGTGAAAATAACGAGTGTTAGAATCCGCTCAAGACTTGGAATTTGCGATTCAATGGGGGTTTGTCGCTTGTCCCAGGTGGTTCCATGGCGGATACAAAAGGCAATCCAAGCCGGCTCCGGTCCCTCCGAGATTCCGTTAAGCACATCACCAAGCGGCTGTCCGAGGGAGACCCAGACGTGATTCATCGGAACGACGAGCAACACCGGGAGATCGAAAAGCTTCGCGTTCAGATCCAGTCGATGGAAGAAGACATCCGTCGACTCTACCAATCCCGTTACCAACTCGATCAAGCCACGAAGCAGAACGAAAAACTCGTCACCACCCTCCAGGAGGCCAAGGCTCAGATTGAGGCGTTGCGCGCCGAGGTCGAGAAGTTGACGGCGCCTCCTTCGACCTACGCCATCTTCTCGAGTCTCAACCAAGACGGCACCGGCAACGTCTATGTATCGGGGCGCAAGATGAAAGTCAGCCTGCACCCTTCGGTCGCAAGCAAAGGCCTGCGGAAGGGACAGGAAGTCATTCTGAATGAAGCGTTGAACGTCATTGAGGCCCGCGGGTTCGACGTGCAGGGAGAAGTGGTTCGTCTTAAAGATTTGCTCGAGGGCAACCGCGCGCTCGTCACACTGCATTTCGACGAGGAGAAGGTTGCGGAGCTCGGCGAGCCGCTTTTGGCCGAGCGTCTCAGCGTCGGCGATCATCTGCTGTTCGATCCGCGTTCCGGCTGCGTCATTGAGAAGCTGCCGAAATCCGAAGCCGAGGAATTGGTGCTCGAGGAAGTGCCCGATGTCGATTACGCCCACATCGGCGGCCTGCAGCATGAATTGGAGCAGGTGCGGGATGCGGTGGAACTGCCCTTTCTCCATCCGCACTTGTTTTCGGAGTATCAGCTCAGTGCGCCGAAGGGCGTGCTCTTGTACGGCCCTCCCGGGTGCGGCAAAACGCTCATTGCAAAGGCGGTGGCGAATTCCATCGCCAAAAAGCTCGGTCATCTCACCGGCAAGGAAGTCCGAAGCTACTTCCTGCACGTCAAAGGGCCGGAACTACTCAACAAGTACGTCGGAGAATCCGAACGCCAGGTGCGCGAGGTGTTCAAAAAAGCCAAGGAACGCGCGGCCGACGGCAATCC
>JBKPKC010000456.1:0-4823 GCA_046765595.1 Nitrospirota bacterium | reverse complement strand
AAATTATCGACCAAGGCCGGACACGATCGATCATGGTCTTTAAGAAGCAACGGCGCAAGAACTACCGCCGGACGAAGGGGCATCGCCAAGGCTTTACGAAACTGCGGATCACAGCAATCGAAACGACTTAACGAATACGGGGCTGAAATGGCGACGAATAAAGGCGGCGGATCATCACGAAACGGGCGAGACAGCAATCCGCAATACCTCGGCGTGAAAGCGTACGGCGGTGAAACCGTGAAGGCGGGCGCGATCATTGTGCGTCAGCGAGGCACCAAATTCTTTCCCGGTTTCAATGTCGGCCTCGGCAAGGACCATACTCTCTTCGCCCGCGTCGCAGGGATCGTCAAATTCGAGGGCGGACGCGCGCGACAGAAGGTCAGCGTGTACCCCGCGCCCGCGGCCTCTTAACCACCGCATTCTTTTTCTCCCGAGTCACCACGCAGTCATTCGACGGTATGAACCGAGCAGCCATGGCGGAGATCTCGCCATGGCTGCTGTTGCTTGAGTCAAACGATGTTCGTCGACGAAGTCACCATTACGGTCAAGGCCGGACGCGGAGGCGACGGGAGCCGCAGTTTCCGACGGGAAATGTTCGTCCCCCGCGGAGGACCGGACGGCGGTGACGGGGGCGATGGCGGCGACGTGATTTTCACCGCCTCGCAACGGCTGACGACTCTCCTCGACCTTCGCTACCAGCGGCATTACGAAGCGGAAGACGGCAAACCGGGCGGCGGCTCGAATTGCACCGGACGACGTGGAAAATCCGTCGTGGTTCTGCTGCCTGTCGGGACCGTCATTTACGAACTCCACACCGGGCATGTCCTTGCCGACCTGGTCGCAGACGGACACTCGGTGACGGCTGCGCGAGGAGGCAAAGGCGGCCGAGGCAACAGTCATTTTGCGACATCGACGAACCGGGTTCCGACCCACTTTGAACGCGGCACGGAAGGCGAAGAATACGAACTTCGGCTCGAATTGAAGCTGCTGGCAGACGTCGGCTTGGTCGGATTTCCGAATGCGGGCAAATCGACCTTGATCGCGGCGATTTCGGCGGCACGGCCGAAGATCGCGGACTATCCGTTTACGACGTTGGTGCCGAACCTCGGCGTCGTGCGGTATGCGGAAGATCGCAGTTTCGTCGTCGCCGATATCCCAGGATTGATCGAAGGCGCGCATGAGGGCAAGGGCCTCGGCATTCAGTTTCTCCGCCACATTGAGCGCACATCGCTTCTGCTTCACCTGATCGACGTGTCCGACGCGGCAGTCGAGGATCCCGTCACGAGCTTTGAGATCATGCGCAAGGAACTCGAGGCGTACGATCCGGCGGTCGCCGCACGTCCGTTTGCCGTGGTGCCCACGAAGATCGATGCCGCCGGGGACAGCGAGCGCCTGACCGCACTTCACACGTTCTGCCGCCGTCGAAAAATTCCCTGTCTGCCCATATCCTCAGCCACGAGGGCAGGGTTGACGGACCTGGTCACATTCGTCGGTCAGCGCGTTGAACAGCTTCGAGCCACGGCATGCGAGACGAAGTCTTAAAGCAGGCCAAGAGGATCGTGGTCAAAATCGGGAGCAGCCTCGTCTCCTCCCGCGAAGCCGGTCTGGAACCGGACCGGATCGACCGCCTGGCGGATGACTTGGCCGCAGTACGATCGACCGGACGGGAAGTCCTGGTGGTGTCGTCGGGCGCCATTGTATCGGGCATCAAAAAGCTTTCTCTCAAGGAGTATCCCAAGAGCCTCCGGGTAAAACAGGCGGCGGCGGCGGTCGGACAAAGCCGGCTGATGTGGGCCTATGAAAAATCGTTCGAGCGGCTCGGCATCCAGGTGGCGCAGATTCTCTTGACCCATCAGGATTTGGCCGATCGTCGGCGATTCCTGAATGCCCGGCACACGCTGGCCGCCCTCATCGAGTTTGAAGTGATTCCGATCATCAATGAAAACGATACGGTCGCGGTCGACGAGATTCGAGTGGGCGACAACGATACGCTCGCCGCGGAAGTGGCTCATTTGGTTGACGCGGACCTGCTCGTGATCTTGTCCGACATCGACGGCTTGTTTACGGAAGATCCCCGCAAAAATCCGTCTGCCGCGCTCATTCCGTTGATTCCGGAAATCACGGATGATATTGAACGGCGCGCCGGCGTATCGACGACGTTTGGCAGCACTGGCGGCATGGCCACGAAGGTGCGCGCGGCGAAGAAAGTGGGCGAATACGGCGTCGCCACACTGATCGTCAACGGTCAAACTGCAGGCTTGTTGCCGAAGATCCTCTCAGGGGATTCCGGCGGGAGTCTGTTTCTCGCCAAAGCCCGCCGGCTGAACAGCCGCAAGCACTGGATCGGGTACACCTTGCGGGCCCGCGGCTCCGTCTCAGTGGATGAAGGAGCCGTCGACGCGCTGACCAAGCGCGGCAAAAGTCTGCTCGCGTCGGGCGTCGTCGCCGTGACCGGCTCGTTTGAGGCTGGTGATCCGATCAGCTGCCTCGATCCTGACGGCAAGGAGTTCGCCAAGGGGCTGGTCAACTGCTCTTCGGACACCTTGCTGAAAACCAAGGGCCTCAAGACCGCCGAAATTCAACAGCGACTGGGCCCGCAGGAGTATGAGGAAGTCATCCATCGCGATAATCTTGTGATTCTTTGAGTCGTGCCGATGGTGAGGTTGGCGTGGCGTCGCGCGTCGGCGTGCTGGGCGGAACATTCAATCCTGTGCACAACGGGCATCTGGCGATTGCCCGTCAGACGCGTGAGGCGCTCGCTCTGGATCGTGTGATCTTGGTCCCCAGTGCTGATCCACCGCACAAGCCGCTGGAGGGCGTCGCGCCCGCCAAGGACCGTTATGAAATGGTCCGGCTGGCTATCGCGTCGGATCGCTCGCTCGCCGTCTCCGATGTCGAAGTGCGGCGGCCGGGAAAATCTTACACGATCGACACTGTTCGGCTGTTGCAGCAGGAATACGGCGAGGAAACCCGACTCCTCTTCCTGATCGGACTCGACGCCTTCCTCGACTTTCCACACTGGCGCGATCCGGAAACCCTGCTGACGCTCTGCTCGTTCGTCGTGCTTTCACGGCCGGGACAGTCCTTCCAGGCGCTGTCCGGCTTGCCGCTCATTCCCCGCCTCCCGCAGGCCTCGCTCGTGGACCTGGACGCCGGAATCAGCGTGCGGCTCGACGTCGCGGTCGGCTCCCAATCGCTGATCTGCCTTCGATTACCCCCGAGCGCCGTCTCAGCTTCGGACATCCGTGCAAGAATTGCAGCGGGGGTCACCACGGCGACCCTGTTGCCGCCTGCGGTGGAATCCTATATACTTCAACATCATATCTATTAAGGGGACGCCGATCGCACGAACATCGAAGGCCACAGCTCTCGCCATTGCGAGGGCCATGCTCGACAAGAAGGCCACGGACGTCCTCATCCTCCATGTTGCGAAACTGACCTCCGTTGCGGATTTCCTGGTCCTGGCATCCGCCGACTCCGATCGGCAAACGCGAGCGATCGCCGACCACGTCGATGGCGTGCTGTCCCAATCGGGAGCCGGAGCGTTGAGCATCGAAGGGAAATCCTCGTCACAGTGGGTGCTCATGGACTTCGGCGACGTCGTCGTCCATATTTTCCGCCAAGACGCCCGTCATCACTACGGACTGGAACGGTTGTGGGCGGATGCACGGCGTGTGGCGATTCCAGGCCACACGCCGGCCATCCCCGCGTCGAAGCCGGTTTCGAGAACGAGAGCACAGACCGCCAAACGAGCGTAGCGCCATGCTCAGGCTGCTCACCACGATTTTCCTCGTCAGCACCGGCATTTTTGTCTACAGCTACTTTCGAGAGCTGAATCCCGGCACGATCAGCGTCCACACCGGCCCGTCCACGCAGTTTGAACTGAGCGCCGTGACGCTGGTCGTGTTTTCGATGGCGGTCGGCGCCGTGCTGGTCGCCCTGGCCGTCGGCATGCGGCAAACCGTACACGTCATCGGCAACTGGCGGAGCACGCGGCTCCAGCGGCGGAAGGAAAAGGTCGATGCCCTGCATCGGGAAGGCACGCATGCCTTCATGTCAAAGCGGGCCAGCGACGCCGTGGGGCTCTTCGAAAAGGCGCTCTCCATCGATCCGAACCGCGTGGACTCCCTGCTCTGGCTGGGCAATATCTATCGGTCGGAAGGCAACTACGCGGAAGCCATCCGCCTGCATCAGAACGCGCAGCGCGTAGACGACCGGAACATTGAGATTTTACTCGAGCTCTCGAAGGACCTCGAAGGCGCCAAACGCTACGAGGACGCGCTTCAGACGCTCCAGAAGATCCTGAGAATCGAGCCTGACAATCTGACCGGCCTGACCCGCAAGCGCGACTTGCTGATCCGTCTCGAAAAATGGAGCGATGCACTCGAGATCCAGCATCGCATGGCAAAGGCCAATCTCCCCGAAGCAGAGCGGCGGGCCGAGGCGCAGCTGCTCACGGGCTGCATGTATGAAGTCGGCCGACAGCTGCTGGAGCGCGGTCACGCGGACAAGGCCAGGCGGTATTTTCGCGGTGCCATCAAGAAAGACCGCACGTTTCTCCCTGCTTACATCGGCCTGGGTGAGGTGCTGATCCGCGAAGGCAAGACCAAAGACGCCGTTGAGATCCTCAAGAAGGTCTACGCCAAGACACACAACGTGATCATCCTCCACCGCCTGGAGGAGCTGTTTCTGGAGCAAGGCGAGCCCAGCGAGATCATCCGCATTTATCAGGAAGCCCTGCAGCAGAATCCTCACAACCCCGTCCTGCAATTCTATCTGGGCAAGCTCTACTACCGGCTGGAAATGGTCGACGAAGCGTTCGA
>JBKPKC010000455.1:0-3897 GCA_046765595.1 Nitrospirota bacterium | reverse complement strand
GTCGTACCCATTCCCAACGATGCGATGAAGGGCCGCATCATCGGCCGTGAAGGCCGGAATATCCGTGCCATTGAAGCGGCAACCGGCATCGACCTGATCATTGACGAGACCCCGGAGGCGGTCATCATCTCCGGATTCGATCCATTGCGACGGGAGATCGCCAAGGTCTCGCTCGAGCGGCTGATGCACGATGGTCGCATCCATCCGACGCGTATCGAGGAGATCGTCGAAAAGGTGAAGGTCGACATCGACAAGCTCATGTACGAAGAAGCCGAGAAAATCATCTTCGAGCTGGGCCTCTCGGACTTCCATCCAGAGCTGATCAAGGTCTTGGGACGCCTGAAATATCGGACCAGCTACGGACAGAACAACCTGTACCATGCGCGCGAGGCGTCCTATATCTGCGGCATCATGGCGTCCGAGCTTGGACTAGACGTGCGCCTTGCGCGGCGTGGCGCGTTGCTGCACGACATCGGGAAGGCGGTGAGCCACGAGGAAGAGGGGCCCCATGCCATGCTGGGGGCGGAAATCGCCAAAAAGTACGGGGAGAGCGAAAAGATCGTCAACGCCATCGCCGCCCATCACGAGCAGGTCCCGCCGATCTGTCCGGAATCCGTCCTCGTTGCCGCCGCCGAAGCCTTGTCGGCCGCCCGGCCGGGCGCAAGACGTGAGGCGCTCGAGTCCTACGTCAAGCGGCTGGAGAAGCTGGAATCGCTCGCCCATGCGCAAAAAGGCGTTCAAAAGGCTTATGCGATTCAAGCGGGCAGGGAAATTCGTGTAATCGTTCGCCAGGAAGATGTGACGGACAGCGAATCGTTCCAGCTTTCGAGAGATCTGGCCAAGAAAATCGAACAAGAATTGACATATCCCGGCCAAATCAAGGTCACGGTCATTCGGGAAAGCCGCTATATCGAGTACGCCAAATGAAAGTCTTGTACATCGGTGACATCATGGGAGAGCCCGGCCGGCGCGCCGTGGCTCGAATGGTGCCGCGCCTCGTGTCCCAACGGCAGATCGACGTCGTCGTGGGCAACGGCGAAAACGCGGCGGGAGGCTTCGGGATTACCCCGGAACTCGCGGAGGAGCTATTCGGTGTTGGGCTCGCGGCGATTACGACCGGCAATCACGCCTGGGACAAAAAGGAAATTCTTGATTACTTCCCCCGCGAACGCAGGTTGCTCCGGCCGGCCAATTATCCGGACGGTGTACCGGGTCAGGGCAGCGTGATCGTGCAAGCCAAAAATGGGGAAGAACTCGCGGTCTTACAATTGATGGGACGCGCCTACATGCCGACGCTGGATTGTCCGTTCCAGGTGGCCAAGCGGGAAATGGCCCGGCTGAGAAAGCGGGTGGCTGCGGTGCTCGTCGACATGCATGCGGAGGCCACGTCGGAGAAAATGGCGATGGGGCATTATCTCGACGGTGAAGCCACAGCCGTCGTCGGGACTCATACGCATGTGCAAACCGCGGACGAACAGATCTTGCCACGAGGCACGGCGTACTTGACGGATATCGGCATGACCGGCCCGTTGCACGGGGTCATCGGCGTCAAGAAGGAACTCGCCATCGAAAAGTTTTTGACCGGCATGCCGAGGCGTTTCGAAGTTGCCACCGGTCCGACGGTATTTTGCGCCGTCCTCATCGAGTTGGACGCACGGATCGGCAAGGCATTGTCGATCGAGCGGATACGCATTCTCGACTAAGGATGTCGGCATCCAAACAACAGACATTGTTCCAGCCCGCCAAGTCGGTGATGACGGTTTCGCAGCTCACCGGCCTCCTGCGCACCTCCCTTGAATCGCAGTTTGCAGATGTGTGGCTGGAAGGAGAGGTCTCCAACCTTCGCATGCCGGGCTCCGGCCACCTCTACTGCACCCTCAAAGACGAATTCAGCCAGATCCGCGCCGTGCTGTTTCGATCCAGCGCCATGCGGTTGAAGTTCGCCCTTCAAGAAGGCATGTGCATCATTGTTCGCGGCCGCCTTACCGTCTACGAACCTCGAGGGGAATATCAAATCGTCTTGGACAGCGTCGAACCGAAAGGAATCGGGGCGTTGCAATTGGCGTTTGAGCAGCTCAAGGCAAGGCTCTCAGCCGAGGGTGTGTTCGACGAAGCCAAAAAAGCGCCGCTACCCTTCTTTCCGCAGCGCGTCGGCATCGTCACGTCGCCGACCGGTGCCGCCATCCGCGACATGCTGTCGGTGCTTCATCGGCGGTGGCCAACGCTCCATATCATCGTCGTCCCGGTGCCGGTGCAAGGAGAAGGCGCCGCCAGCCAGATTGCGAAGGCGGTGGCCTGGTTGAACGAGGAAAATCTGGTCGATGTCATGATCGTCGGCAGGGGCGGTGGGTCCCTGGAAGATCTCTGGAGTTTCAATGAAGAAGTTCTGGTCCGCGCGATTGCGGCCTCGCGG
Source organism: Nitrospirota bacterium (assembly GCA_046765595.1). Lineage (GTDB taxonomy): Bacteria > Nitrospirota > Nitrospiria > Nitrospirales > Nitrospiraceae > Nitrospira_C. The sequence continues at coordinate 1,484 of JBKPKC010000455.1, read as the reverse complement.
ATTCCGGTCGTGTCCGCGGTGGGCCATGAGACCGACGTGACGCTCACGGATTTTGCCGCCGACCGCAGAGCGGCCACGCCTTCGGCTGCCGCTGAAACCATCGTCCCGGTGCTGGCTGAAGTGGTCGAACGCTTGCGCGTCCTGACAATACGCGTCACACACACCATGGCCAGGCATTGTGTGTTCGAACACCGACGCCTCGAAGCCCACATGGGCAGGCTGGCGCAGACGCGCCTTCGGATCCGACAGGAATGGCAACGGACGCAGGAGGCTGTCGATCGCTTGCGCACACTGACCTGCGACCGGATCACGGCAAGCCGCGACTTGATTCGCCACCGTCAACGGGAATTGGCCGGCTTGAACCCGGTCTTTCTCGTCAAACGCAGCATCGCAATGATCACATTCTTGATGCAGCGCCTTGAACGCCAAATCACGGTGTTGGAGGATGGACGCAGACGCCGGCTTGCGGCCATTGCGGCGCAGCTCACACACTTAAGTCCGCTGGCCATCCTCGGCCGCGGCTACAGCATCCTCTCTCGTCTGAGGGACGGCATCCTCGTAAGGAAGGCCGATGACGTCCAAATTGATGAGGAAATCCTCGCGCGCTTGTCACAGGGCCAGCTCCACTGCACGGTCAAGCGCGTGTTGCCCGATCCGTTGGTGTAAATCACCCACGAGGACCGGTATAATGGGCCTTCACACTCAAGGAAAGGAGTGGTGCCGTCGTGGGCGGGGTCAAATTCGAACAGGCGATGGCGAGGTTGGAAGCGATCGTCGGTGAGCTGGAAAAGGGTGACCTGCCACTTGATGAATCCTTGAAGATTTTCGAAGAGGGCATTCGTCTCTCCAAGAGTTGCCTGAAAATCCTGGAAGATGCCGAGCGAAAAGTCGAAGTGCTGGTCCAGGACAGGAACGGCAAGAAACGGCTTCATGCCTTTTCGCCGGAAGAGGAAGCGGGAACGGAAGACTCGTCGGATGAGCCCTCCTCTTGATGTCACGGTGCAGCGGTTCGCCGATTGTCCACCATTCAAGCGCCCTCAAAATTCTCTCTACCATGCCTGCAAAGCCGCCCGCCGATAAAGAGCGGCTGGATCGTCTGCTGGTCGACCAGGGTCTCGTCGCGAGCCGTGAGACGGCGGTGCGGACGATTTTAGCCGGAGGCGTCTCAGTCAACGGCGCAATCGTCGACAAACCGGCCAAACTCATCGCCCGTGGCGCTCACATTGAGATTGAACACGCGGCTCCGTTTGTCAGTCGCGCCGGGGAGAAGTTGGCAGCCGCGCTCGACACCTTCTCGATCAATCCCCGAGGGTTGGTCGCAATGGACGTCGGATGTTCGACCGGCGGCTTCACCGACTGTCTCCTGCAGCGTGGGGCGCAACGAGTGTATGCGGTGGACGTGGGATATGGTCTCATCGACTGGAAACTCCGCCAGGATCCGCGGGTCCTCTTGCTTGAACGGACGAATATCCGGTACATAGACC
>JBKPKC010000454.1:0-4817 GCA_046765595.1 Nitrospirota bacterium | reverse complement strand
GGCGTCCTTTGCGTGAGCCACACCGCCCTTCGTCCCAGGGACGATGGGAACACCGACGGATTCCGCCAGTTCGCGCGCCTTCACTTTGCTGCCCATCAAGCTGATCGCGGCAGGGGAGGGCCCAATAAACGTGATTCCGTCGGCATGACACCGCTCGGCGAAGTCGGCATTTTCGGAGAGAAAACCGTAACCCGGATGGATGGCATCCGCGCCGATGCGAAGGGCCAGGTCGACGATCTGCTGCCCGTCCAAGAATCCTTTCACTGGTCCCGGCCCAACGACATAGGCTTCGTCGGCTTTCTTGACATAGATGCCAGTCGAATCGGCTTCGGAATAGATGGCGGCGGTGGCGATGTTGAGTTCGCGGCAGGCGCGGATAATCCGCATGGCAATTTCACCGCGATTGGCCACAAGGATCTTCTTGAACATCTTGCGTTCCTGGAATTCCCCCATACCCCTTCGTGCTTAGGGGGCAAAGGAGGCGTAAGTTAGCATAAGATCAGAAAGAATGTCGAGGGAAGGGGTAGCGGAAGAGCCGTGGTTCGGTCAGGCACTGGAGGGGATGGACGGACCCGAACAAGGGACGGCTGGCATCCCTTCTTCGGGTGACCGTCGATTACTTGGCCTGCACAAGAAACCCTTTGGATCGCGCATTACCGCCGCCGGCCACGACATCGATGAAGGACATTCCGGCTTTGACGTCGGGGACCGTCGCTTCGATCGTCGTGTCATTGACGAACTTATAGTCGATCTTCGCCGGTCCGGCCGCGCTGAAGGCAACGCCGTGGAAGCATTCCTTCGTTCCAAAATTCTCGCCTTTGATCATCACTTTTTGCCCCGGCTTGGCTTCATCGGGCTCCACTTTATGGATTTTCGGCCGTTTTGAGCGATCGCACACCGGATCGCGTTCCACCCGGTCCGCGTCGGAGCCCTTGATGGATTCCATGTCGTAGAGCGTGAAGCCCGCCCCTTCGACGATGGCTCCCTTCTCACCGGATTGCTGTTCCTCCGCCCGGGAATCCGGAGCCGGCATCAGACACAGACCGATCAGCCCCATCATATAGACTGGTAATCGCCAGATCTGCATAACACCCTCCTTGAATGATAAGGCAGGATTATTTCCGCTCGAACGGGATATACGTCTCTCCGATGATTTGCCGGCCTGGAGCAGATTGTGCGAATTGCACGAATGCATCGATCAAAGGATTGGGCTCTTTCTTAGAGAGCAGAAGCACTGGTCGCCTCAGGGGATACCGCCCGTCTTTGACCGTCGGCACCTCCGGTTCCACCTTGTCCACCGGCAGGAGCCGTACGGCGACGCCGCTGGTGACGACCGCCAGGCCCTGGCTAAGAGAAATGTACGCGATGGCCGACAGGGGAGGAAGTGTCCCAACAACGGTCTTGATGACTTTGTCGTCCTTGGCGATGACTTTGGCATTGTCAGGAATCTTGCCATTGATCCCCAGTTCACGCTCGAACGCGTCGCGGATGTTCTGATTCTTCGGCCGGTCGATCAACAAAATCTTGGTCTCGGGTCCGCCCAGCTCCGACCATTCCTTGACCTTACCCGAGTAGATGTCGGCCACCTGCTGTTTCGTCACTTCTTTGGTGAAATTGGACAGGTGTACGAGAATGCCGATCCCGTCCCAGGCGATCTGCGTGGCGGTCAGCGAGGCGTCCTCCGACCCGGTCACGGCGACATGGGCGTCACCGCTTTTCACCATCTCCAGCGGCTTTGAATGGTCATCCCACAGCACATCGATGTATGCCCGCGGATTGACTTTCTCGAACGCACGCGCCAGGGATTCGATCGTCGTCAGTTCCGGTCCGTTGCCGGCGACGATGAGATTACCGGACACTTCAGCTTGAACGAAGCACGGAAGCACTGCTCCGGCACTGGTCCAGACCCAAAACGTCAAGAGCAGAAAAACACGAGGGAAAACACCTGATCGGCGGCCGACAGGGAAGGCGGTGAACGAGCGCGTCAGCGGATCCATGCGAGAGAGTCAGTTCCCTGTCTTGTCCGGAGTCTGAGGGGGAGTCTCCGAACCGGAGAAGACATCCTGGATGGCGGGAGGCGCGCTTCTGGCGCCGAACAACGGAGGAAGCTTTGAGAAACCGGTGGAGCGGTTTTTCAACATGTCGTACGCCTTCATTTCCTTGAACCCCGGCTTGTGGTCGCCCTTGACCGTTGATGCAAAGGACGAAAACAATCGCGTCGCATCCTGAGCCTGACAAAACGGACACACGGTGTCCTCCGCCCGGGCATGGACTGATTGAGTGACGTCGAACTGCTTTTCACAGCGTTGGCAACGGTATTCGTACAGTGGCATGTGTTCCCCCGCCAATTCGCGGTCTGATGAGCGATGTGCGCCCTTGACCATCCGTTAAAGTTTGCCTTATTGTAGCACACCTGCCTGGTTCGAAGACTAGGGGATATCGGCGGCTCGATGAGGAGGAATGTGCGATGGCGGTGCTGATTCGACGCTACAAAGGCAATAATGGCATGATGCAGGAGGAGCGCATCGACGACGATGATCGGATCGAGCGTTATTTCCGGCTGTTTGAGAAGGACGACATCAAGAAATTGGAGACCGGCGTCAAGGTATTCATTGAAAAGGACGAATGGCAGCTCCTTCCTTGAGAAGGCGGAAGGCACCTCCCCGCACTCGATCGTTACGATTCATCCATGACGTATTGGATACACGTTGCCCATTCCATCGATCGGGTCACGTTGCATAGAGACCGATGCTCGGAAGTGCCATCCTCTCAAACATCGACGGACTACTGGGGGGGCGGTTGGTACGATTATCCCGACAAGGAACGGGCGCTTGCCGCAATGGAGCAAGCGGGACCGACCGATCTCCGGCGCTGCCCCCTCTGTAAGCCCTAGCAGGACGTTGAAAAAGGCCGTTCGCTTCGTCCTCGCATTGCGTCGTGCCTCGACGATGAGGACCGGCTTGTGGCAAAAAGTCCCTCTCCGCGCGCATGTGATCGAAGCGAGCGGATCGAGCGAAGCTTGATGTTCCTCGGCACTTCGCCCGCTAGGGCCTCGCCAAACGGCCATGGTGACCATCCTGCGAAGCACTGAGCTCAATCAAGCTCTCACAATTCAGAACGCCGAGCATCTTCCACTTTCATGCCTCGTCTCGCACTCCTCCTGACGACCTTCATCTGGGGTGCGACGTTTCCCGCAACCAAGGCGGCGTTGGAGCAGATGCCGCCGTTGTCGTTTCTCAGTCTTCGATTCCTGCTGGGCACGCTGCTAATCGTCGGGTGGTTCCTGGCGACGGCTTACAGTCTTCGCCGGCAGCAAGGGATCCTCGCTGCCGGCGCCGTCGCGACCGTATTCTTGTTCTTTGGTTACGCACTTCAAACGGTTGGACTGCACTACACGAGCGCGTCCAATAGCGCCTTCCTCACGGCCCTATATGTGGTTCTCGTGCCGCTCATGCTGCGGCGGTTTGATCGTCGTGTGATTGCCGCGACGGTCATTGCCACGGGCGGCTTGTGGCTCCTCGTCAAGCCGAGTGCAACGATGAATCTCGGCGATGTGATGACGATCGGGTGTGCCGTGGCCTTTGCCGGCCACATCGTCTGTCTTGAACGCTACACGCGGCTCTTCGACGCGCCGAGTTTGCTCTTATGGCAGATGATCGCAATGACGTTGCTGTTTCTTCCCTTGATGGTGTGGGAGCAGGCCCCCGCGCAAGCCTTCACCCCGTCGCCGGCGCTCCTCCTTGGACTGATCGTCACCGGGGTGTTTGCCACGGGCGCGTTCGCCGTGCAAATGTGGGTTCAGCAGTTGGTCCCGGCCCAGCAGATTGCGCTGATTTTCGCCTCCGAGCCTGCCTACGCCGCCTGGTTGTCGTGGTATTTTCTCGGCGAGACGATGGATCTACAGGGCTGGATTGGCAGTGGATTGATCCTTACGGCTGTGCTCATCGGCGCCGTCGTGTCGCCTCCGCCCCCGGCTGTTGCCGCTGCCACAGAGCCGGCGTGATCGGAACGGAATAGGATGGCTCAAAAGTTTGGAAACGGCCGGTGGGTGCAAGAAGGGTTTCTGGACAATCGCACGGAGGGGACGGTCGTCGGACGCATTGTCCTCGCCGCCGTCGGCGCGGTGGACCTCTATCTCAAGGGCGATTTCAAGGCCGACATCGCCGGTCAGCTGATTGCGTTCCGCAATAGACGGTTCGAGGATGAAGAGTTGGCCGGTCAGGTCATTGGCGATATCGAGAACCCGCAGATCGGCACGGTCAACCTGATTTCATTCGATCCGCATCCGAATCTGGTCCCTCATCCTTACATCGAGTGGTTTTCGGCGGGAGCCAACCACTATCGGTTCGAACTCGCACCGGAAGACGCTTGGATCGTGCCGTCCGCCGAATGCGGTCTCATGGATGAACAAAGCCGGCAGATCAGAACGAAGTTGGCCGGACAGATGGTGGAGCGTCCGGAACGGGAAGAATCGGATTGGGTATGAGCCGCGGAGGCGTTACCCTTCCGCGGCGGTGAGCGTTCCTGCGAGGGCTTCGTGCTTGCTTTTCTGTTCCCGGACATACAGCGGCACGCCCTTGACGTCCCAGACGAGGCCGAGCCATTCCATCCCTTTGAGGCAGTAGTAGGTCAAGTCGATCTCCCACCAATAAAATCCCTGGCTCGTCGACGCCGGATAGAAGTGGTGGTTGTTGTGCCATCCTTCACCCATCGTGATCAGCGCGAGGAAAAAGTTGTTGCGGCTGTCGTCCCCCGTATCATAGCGCTGAGAGCCATAGACGTGTGAGAGCGAGTTGATGGTGCAGGTACCGTGAACC
>JBKPKC010000453.1:0-7297 GCA_046765595.1 Nitrospirota bacterium | reverse complement strand
GAAGCGGAAGCTCGACATCGCCTGCGGCCTCCTTCCCGATCCGAAAGTACTCTTTCTGGACGAGCCGACGTTGGGTCTGGACGTTCAAAGCCGGCTCAAGATTTGGGACTATGTGCGTCTCTTGAAGGCCCGCGGCATCACGGTCGTCATGACGACCAATTATCTGGATGAAGCGGATCGGCTCTGTGACCGCCTCGCGATCATCGACGGCGGCGTGATCAAGACGATCGGCTCCCCCGTTGAACTCAAGGTCGGCCTTGGGGGGGACATCGTCTCACTGACGCTGAAGGAAACGGACAAGGGTCCGTCATTGGAATCCGCGCTCAAGGCGCAGCCGGCGATCAAGGCGGTCAGGGTGACGCCTAAAGGGCTCGACATCAGGGTCGAGTCGCCCGAGAAGGCGCTGCCTGTAATTTTGGAGTCGGCGAACCGGCTCGACTGCAGCGTCGAATTCATTCAGTACAATCGCCCGCGCCTCGACGATGTGTTTCTTGCGCACACCGGTCGGCGCATCGAAGACGTGAAGGAAGGAAGCGATTCATAGATCACATCATGAAAGACTATTGGCAGGAGATCAGTGCGTTGACGATGCGGTGGGTCCTCCGGCTAAGCCGCGAGAAATTCAGCATGCTGTTCACCCTTGTCCAGCCGATGCTGTTCTGGCTGATCTTTTTTGGAAATCTGTTCCAGCGGGCGGCCGATTCGCAGGTGACTCAGACGCCCAACTATATCAGCTTTCTGGCGGCAGGCGTCGTGGTCATGACCGTGCTCAACAACGGCTTGGCCGGCGGTGTGGACCTGTTGTTCGACAAAGAAAACGGGTTCCTGGAACGGCTGATGTCCACGCCGATTCATCGGACGTCGGTCATTTTGAGCCGGTTCATCTTTGTCATGACCATTACGTCCCTTCAAGTGCTGGTCATCCTCGGCGTCGCCTTCCTCTTCGGCGTGCACCCCGCGACGGGTCTGCTCGGAATTGCCGCGATTCTATTGATCGGCATGATGTTCGGCGTCGGCTTGACCGCGATCTCCATGGCGATGGCATTTTCCGTCAAGAGCCACGGTGATTTCTTTTCCGTGCTGGGCTTTCTGTCGCTCCCGATGATATTCTTGAGCTCAGCGTTGGTGCCGTTGACCGCCATGCCGGCGTGGATGAGCCTGTTGGCGAAGTTCAACCCCATGACCTGGGCCATCGACGCCGTGCGGCCGCTGATTCTGTCGAGTTGGAGCGAGGCGCTGCCGCATGTCGGGATGGTCGTGGTCGTGATGATCGTATTCGACGCGCTCTGTTTGTACGGCGGCGCCAAGGCGTTCCGCCGGGCGATGGGCTAGCCTCGTCGGCCCGTTGACCGTCACGCGGACGGGCTGGTAAGAAAGAACGATGGTCATCCCGGAAAGCCAGATCCGAGCGCTCATTCGACTCCTTGCTGATGAGGACGAAAAAATCGTCCAGACGATCAGCGGCCGGCTGATCGACATCGGTCCCTCCGCAGTGCCCCTCCTTCAGGAAGCTGAGATCGAACAGCCCGAAATGGCGGAGCGGATTGCCTCGGTCCTCGAGGAGATCCGCGGCGGCAAACTGGAAGACGAGTTGATCGGGCAAGCGGCGTTGCCGGACGACCGTATGGATCTCGAGCACTGCGCATTCCTCATCGCGCGCTATGCCTATCCGTCGCTGGATGTCTCGGGATACGGTCGTCTGCTCGATGAGATGGCCCAGGAAGTCCGCGACCGCATCGGGCCGAGGGCCTCGGGCGAGGAAACCGTCAAAACACTGAACCGGTATTTGTTCACTGAGCAGGGGTTTAGGGGCAATACGAAGAATTATTACGAGCTGGAGAACACGTACCTGAATCGCGTCATCGACCGGCGAACCGGAATCCCCATCAGTTTATCGATGGTCTATTTGCTGATCGGTAAGCGCCTGCGGCTGCCGGTGCACGGAATCGGGATGCCGGGGCATTTCTTGGTCAAATACGAATCAGACCGCTATAAAATCTTCATCGACTGCTTCAATGGCGGAGCGTTGCTGACAGAGAAGAATTGCCAGCGCTTTTTGACGGAAGCAGGATACGGATTCGACGAGCGGTATCTCCAGCACAGCGCGGTCCGGGCGATTCTCTCGCGGATGATCAAGAACCTGCTCGCGATCTATGCGAAGCTCGATGATCCGCTTCGCCAGACCCGGCTGACAAAGTTCATGGAGATCCTGGGCTGTGAGATCAAGGAAGGCGGGCTGTAAGGCGTTCTTACACTTTGATCTGCAGTAAATCTTTCGCCTTCACGATCGGTCCTCCAAACGCCTCTCCCGCCTGTGCCTTAACGTCAGACCGTTCAGTGATCGGATAAAAATGGGAAAGGATGAGTTTGCCCACGCCGGCTTCGCGCGCTACCAGCCCGCATTGACCGGCGTGCAAGTGGACGGGATTCGGTCGGCTCGCGGGAAAAGAGCAATCCAGCACCGCCACATCGGCATCGCCGCACAGGCGCACGAGCGGCGGGCAATATTGCGAATCACCGGAGTACGCAAGCGCTTTCCCTCCATATTCAATCCGATAGCCCAAGCAATGTAATCCGGGGCTATGGAGAACCGAGCACGGAACGATCTTGGTGGCGCCGATGCGCAGAGGGCGATCACCGAGGTCGCGATAGCGTACGGGAAACGGTGTCTGATCAAAGCCGGGCAACATCCCGAACATCGTGCCGAACAATCGGGTCGTTCCCCGCGGCCCCAGGACGGTCAAGGGGGGCCTCCTGCCGCCTTCATACCTCGTGAAAATGATCTCGTCGAACAGAAACGTGATGAAATCCGAAAAGTGATCGGCATGGTAATGCGAAAACAAGATGTGCGTGATGCGATGCCGGTCCACGCCGCTCTTCAGGAGATTCATGAGCGTGCGCGGGCCGCAATCCAGCAGCATGACCTGATCGGTCTGTACAAGATAGCCGGCGGCGGCCCGTGCGGGATGGACGTTCGTGCCGGATCCCAGGATGGTCAGACGCATGGTCGAGCCCGCTGGTCAGATCGGTCGGGAGAGTGCACGACGATCTTAGCCGTGGCCGTTATCCCTTCCTTGAAAGCTGTCGCGCATCCGGATGAGCAACCGTCTGGCGGTTTCGACTTCCTGCTGCGAAAGCGCGCGCTCGAAGAACGGCCGTATGAACGCGATGTGCGCGGTGAACACGTGCTGAAACAGCGTATGGCCCTTTTCCGTCAGCCTGATTTTGGTGCGGCGCCTGTCGCCGGCCACGGATTCCCTGCGAATCAGTCCTTTTCTCGCCAATCGGTCGAGCACTCCGGTCAAGGTGCCCTTGGTGACGAGCGTCTGTGACGACAATTGCGAGCAGGTCAGGCCCGAGGTGTCGCCGAGCGTGACGATGACGTCGAACTGTGACGGGGTCAGCCGCAGCGATCGAATATGACGGTTGTCGATCCGAGAAAACGCCAGGTACGCTTCCACCAACGGACGAAGCACTTTGAGGTGTGGATCGTCTTTCAGATGCGGCAGTTCCATTCGGGATTCGCAGAATAAAGCGAACGCGTAGACGCGTCAAGCCGGCGGCGGCGTTGACGTCATGGCTACGGCCTCCTATGATGCCCACGCCATGCTGCGCCGCACGTCGGGACAAGCGAACCTCGCCGCGATTGCGTTGCTGCTCGGCACCGTCATTGCGGCCGTGTGGGTCTGGAAGCGGCTCTCGCTCGAGACCCAGGATTATGTCATCGATCAAGCGCTTCCGGTTGCCCTGCTCGGGGCCGTCTGTGTCGTCGGCGTGTGGCTGATCGTCAGGACCATCCGCGCACGCAACGAGCGGCGTCGCCGCCGGGCCGTCCTCCTGGCGCGGTTTGCGCGGGAGACGGCTCCGGAAAAGAGACTGGAAACCGCATTTGCGTTGGTTGAGGTCAACAACTATCGTCTCGAAGGACTCGAGGCCGCCGTTCCGGCGCTGAAAGAGTTGTTCACCAGCACCTTGCAGCGGGCGGTCGGCGACAAACAGCATCGCGTCCGAGGCATGGCGGCGAGTCATCTTGGCATCTTACAAGATCCCGCGGTGGTTCCTCTCCTTCTCAAGGCGCTTGAAGACGATCATGCCTACGTCCGCTCCTGTGCGGCCCTCGCGCTCGGAAGGCTCCGTGCGATCGAAACCAAAGAACGTTTGATGACTGTGATGAAAGACGATTGGGATCAGACGGTACGCAGTCGGGCAAAAGAAGCGTTGGAGCGGATGGGGGCATAAGCATGTCGATGGTCGCCCTGCGGCTCTACCGCTGCGTGGCTATGCAAAATGGTGGACGGTGGACGCGCGCCTTCTGCTCAAGCGATGAAAACTGCAGGGCCGTATGTGGCGTGACTCCGCAAACTTGGTCCGTCCCAGACGTTGTCTGAACGGACCTTCAGACATTGCGTCTCGCCATCGCCCAAGGCGACGCCGCGGTAAGGCCCAGCATTCATCGCAAATCGCAGCAGGCGCACGTCCGCCTTCCTTTGATCCAGGGGAAATGCAACCTTTCTTAGCGTGTCGATCTGATAAGGGAGGGAAGAAAAGCTAGAGTGCTACGTGGTAGCGTCCTCAGGCTGCTGATCGGTCCAGGTGATGAGGGTGACTTCGGGGCGGCAATTCCATCGAAACGGCAGGAAAGACCAGCCGAGGCCACGATTCACATACAGCGTGTGACGAGCGCTTACATGGCGGCCGGAGATCCGTCCCCGACAGCCCGGCGGCAGCCAGAAGGTCGGGACCCCGGGAATTTGCCACTGACCGCCATGACTGTGGCCGCACAGAATCAGGTCGACGGCGTGTTCCTCGTCCAGCATGTCGAGGATGTTGGGCGCATGAGCCAGGAGCAGCGTGAACCGGTGTGGCGCCGCGGGCGGGATGCATCGTAAATCGGCACGGTGGAGCGACGGATCGTCGACGCCGACGATGGCAAGCTCGCCGGAGCCGGCCGGAATGAAGGTGCTCTGATTCACGAGCAGCGTGATCTTGTGGCGATCCGCAAGCCCGGCATACTCAGAGACCGGCACACCGCTGTAGTGGTCATGATTGCCCAGCGTGATATAGACCGGGGCGATCTCGCGTAGGCGGGCCAGAAACTGGAACAGGGACGGCACACCCTCGGGGACGTTCAGCAAATCGCCGGTGATGAAGATCCAATCGGGACGTACATTCCGAACGGTTTCAATGACCTGCTCGTGCCGGGGCTGATGCCGGTCCACATGAAGATCGCTGAGGTGGACCGCCCGACGGCCGGCCAGCGGTCCATGGACTTGAACCACCCGGGTCAGTTCATGCCGATCGAGACCGACTTCCCAATGGGGAAAGAGACGAAAAAAACGATAGAACGGCTCGCTAAGGCTGTGTCCGATGTACGTGCGGACTCGATCGGGCCAGGAGGCGATGCGTCTGATCATTTCATGACCCGATCGAGTTCGGCCCGGTCATGCGCGGTCATGCGGTACCCTTGCTCATAGAGGGTGCTCATGCCATTCATGACTTCTTCGAGGTTTCTCGTCCGGTACCAGTGGTCGAACCGGGCGGTCAGTGTCGCCCCCGCTGCGCGCGGCGGCGTAGAGGCATCATATGCCAGCGACAGCGACTGGAAGAGATCCCGGAGTTCGGCGGCATTGTACTGCTGATCGTCGTTGTGGTCGGCCACCAATGCGAACTCATACACGGTCAGGCTGACGGCCAGAAACGCTTGCTTCCTTGCGAAATCGTCCCGTGCGGTGTCCATGCCGCCTGGATATTGACGGGGACAATCGCGTTCCGGTTCGAGCAGCACTGAACGACGCCAGGCGATCCCTTCGGCGGCTGCTGGAGGGGCCTTCTTGGCTCCCTTGTAGAACCATGTCAGGCAGGCGCTCGCCGCGGCGAAGGCTTCCTTATCGATGTCCACTTGTTTGGCAATGTGACCGGTGAAGGTGGGGAAGACGCCGTTGTCGGCGATGACGCTTCGTGCCTCTCCTTCGAGAAACGCCGACAACAAGACAGCCAGCGTCGCGGCAGGTATTGTCGGTGACGTACGCATCATCACGAGTATACCATGGGCAGCGTGGAACCCCGACCGTCGATGGAACAGCCGTATCTGACCGCTGCCCTGCCCGGGATCGGCGGACGGATTCGCTCAGAACCTGAGGATTTTCAGGTCGATGAGCGTCCGCTCTACCTGCCCTGCGGCCAGGGAGAACATCTCTACATCAGGGTGACCAAGCGGTTATTGTCCACACCCGATCTGCTCCGCCGTATTTCGTCGACGCTCGGAGTCAAAATTCAGGGTATCGGGACGGCTGGCCTGAAAGATGCCAAAGCCGTGACGACGCAGCTCGTGTCGCTCCACGGGGTGACGGAGGATCGGGTTGCACGGCTGAAGCTCGATGAGCAGATTCTGGCCGTGGAGGTGCTGGGACGTCATCGAAATCGATTGCGGCCAGGGCACCATGCGGGCAACCGGTTCCGGCTGAGTGTTCGGGGCGTGAGCGAGGCGGCAACCGACGTCGTGCCGGCCGTTCTCGAGCAACTGTTGCACCGAGGCGTCCCGAATTACTTCGGCCCGCAGCGGCAAGGCAAACGCGGGGACAATTATCAAGTCGGCGCCGCGCTGCTCGCCGATGCAGCGAAACGAGAGACGATGAGCCGGGCCAAGCGCATCTGGTATCTCAATACGTTCCAATCGCATCTGTTCAACCGTATTTTGGCGCGCCGCATCGATCGAATCGATCGCGTGCTCGTCGGCGATTGGGCCATGAAAATGGACAACGGCGCGTGCTTCCCCGTCGAAGATGCCGCCCAGGAACAGCCGCGCGCCGATCGGTTCGAGATCAGTCCCACCGGGATTCTATTCGGGTCGCGGGTCTCCTGGGCCGCCGGCGTGCCCGGCGACATCGAGAAGGCGGTCGTCACAGACGAAGGCTCGACGCCGGAGCGCCTGGTCGAGGCGGCGAAAGCCAGCGGCTTTCGAGGAGAACGCCGCTCGCTTCGTGTGCCGTTGTCGGATCTCGAGTGGTCGCTCGAGGCCTCAGTCCTCCGCCTGGGCTTTGGACTTCCGCCGGGCGCCTATGCCACGAGCGTGTTGCGAGAATTGATGAAAACGCCCGAGGCCGGCTGACCGTCGCATGATAAAATCAAGACAGGGGGAGCATTCCGATGGCTGTCGTGCAAGAAACCGTCGTCCTGACCGGCCACATCATCGATTCGCTGATTCTCGCCAAGGTGTTGGATACCATCCTGATGATGGGCGGAACCTTCGATCTGGAGCAGGTCTCGATCGGCAAAACCCGCAATGAATCGTCAAGGG
>JBKPKC010000452.1:0-2392 GCA_046765595.1 Nitrospirota bacterium | reverse complement strand
CGGCCGGGAGATAGTCGGTGAGAAAGCGTCTGAACCGATCCGCTCGCCAAATCGATTTCAGCAGGCGAAAGTCAAAGACGAGATGGAGTTCGTCGTCGCCGTGGCCGTAGAACGCCGCGGGGCCGCCTGGTGTGTCGGCTGCCGCTTCGCCGATCAACACGGCGTCGGGATAGGCGGAAACCAGCTGCCGCAGCTCCTGCATGATCTCGTGAGTTGCCGGCTGGTCCCGATCATATCGGTGTTCCTGTCGCGTATAGCCTCGTAAGCCGAAGCGCAACGGATTGTTCGGCCAACGGAGGTCTTTTCCGAGCCAATTGATCGCATCGAGACGAAAGCCGTCTACGCCGCGATCCAGCCAGAAGCGGACCACCTTCCACATGGCGTCTCGGACCGGCTGGTGCTGCCAGTTGAGGTCCGGCTGCTCCTTCAAGAACGAGTGAAGATAGTACTGACGGCGCGAAGGGTCCCACGTCCAAGACGAGCCGCCGAAGCGGGCATTCCAATTGCTCGGCCGCCGAAAAAACGGCTTCCCGCTTGCCCAGCAGTACCAATCCGCTTTAGGCGAACGGCGCGCCGACCGGGATTCCTGAAACCAGGGGTGCTGATCCGATGTGTGGTTGAGGACCAGATCCATGATGAGGCGGAGACCCCGGCGATGCGCCTGTCGAACCAGCGAATCGAAATCGGCCAGGGTTCCGAAGCGGGGGACGACGTCGCAGCAGTCGCTGACGTCGTATCCGAAGTCTTTCATGGGAGACGGATAGATCGGAGAGAGCCAAATGGCGTCTACCCCGAGCGAAGCAGCCGTCCCGTCGCGGAGATAGTCAAGTCGGGACTCGATCCCACGGAGATCCCCGATGCCGTCGCCGTTGGAATCCTGGAAGCTCCACGGATAGATTTGATAGAAGACTGCGGACCGCCACCAGGAGCTGCTGACACCAGAGGAAACGTCGACCATGTCGACGAGACCCTACGCGAGGCGTTCAGTCAATTCAAGTGTTGAGAAGTCTTGACGAAGGCAAGCCAGACGGCATGTCTGGGCAGGACAAGGTAGAGGACGGCTCTATGCGAGGCCGAAACAACGCGCCTGCGGTTGGTTACGCCGCTCGTTTCAGCGGCGGCGCTTCCTCGATGTCGTTGATCCGCCAGAGGGCATCCATATCCGCAATTTTTCGGCAGACGAGCTTCAATTCGTCTCTGGTCGTCGAGGGCTTGCTCGCGGACGATGGATTGAGGTCTTTGGAAGATTTCATTGCTGGGCCTTTTCCTCGCTCCTGCTTGCTCCGACCATACAGAATAATTTGGCAGGCTGTGCGTAACACGTTTTGGGCCTCACTGACCGACACTGATTAGCCCGTATTCCAACAGAACTCAGGCATTCCCGGTACTGGTATCTTCTCTAGTATGGGGGCGACTTGTTACGTCTTCGCCATTCCCACGGGGGCACCGGATTCGGATCTGCCCACAGCCCTACGCCCGCCCGGCGTGCGCGCCGTTGCAGCTCCGCCAGAATCACATTCTCCGGTGCATACTCCGGATACCACCAGCACCAGCCATTTCTGACCATTTCCAGATTGACATTGATCCCATCTGGCAGCGATACGACTGCGAGGGCGTGGCCATACTTGTCGAGGCCGAGCGTCTCGACGGTGACTGCTTTGCCAAAGACGAGATTTGAAACGGCTTGCTTGGCCTTCGTGCCATAGGCTTGCCCCTTTTCAGGGCAGTCGATGCCATTGAGACGGATACGTTCAGCGAAGCTGTGAGAAGGAGCCAAAAGGCCGACCAAAAATAGCGCAAAGAATACACCGGGCAGCATCGTCTTCCCGACTTGCACCATGCACATATTCCACCTTGACTTCAGAGGCATTCGGATCCAGCGGCCGTTTCTCAGCGTTCTAGGGGTATTCGCAGGCGACGGTTTCCTCATGGTCTCTTAGACTCCACCAGATTACCGTTTGATGCAACGCAACAGGAGAAAAAATGAACAAAACAGCGCTGATGCTGCTTTCGATCGCGTCGGTCGCGGGGGTAGTCGGTCTTGCAACCGCAACCCCCTTCACTGCGAATGACACCCAAAGCCAGGGCTACGGAAACCTTGTTCGAGAGGCTGGATTAAATGTGAGCGACGTCGCTCGAGGCGTCGGCCTGGCGAATATTGTTCAAGAGGGCGGTTTCAGCGCATTCGGCACGCGTTTTCCGCTTGGCCCAGGCGTTTCAATTGGCGTGACTGCGGGCGGAGACGCGAGCACGGCCACTCCGTCCATACCCACTTCATTCGGTACGCCTGGGCCAACGGTTCCGGAAGGAGGGTCGACTCTGTTGTTGCTGGGCGCCGGAATCCTTGCGCTAGGGCTCCTTCGCCATCACGGGGTGCAACACTCATAACGAG
>JBKPKC010000451.1:0-6809 GCA_046765595.1 Nitrospirota bacterium | reverse complement strand
CGGCAAGACCGGTCAACGCCAACTCCCCTCGATGTATCTGTACGATGAGCTCGGAACGGCACTGTTCGAGACGATCACCTTACTGCCGGAGTATGGGCTGACGCGCGCCGAACTGCGGCTTCTGCACCACCATGCCGGAGCCATGGTCGAACATCTTCCATCCCCCGTGGCCGTGGTTGAGCTCGGAAGCGGCAGCGGCCGGAAGACCCGCTGGCTATTGGAAGCACTCGCGGAGCGAGAGCCCGTGGAGTATTTTCCCATCGATGTCTCGGCGGCGGCGCTCCGTAAGTGCCGTCAAGAGCTCGGCCAGCTCGGCTCAGTCAGCATGGTCGGATTGGAAAGCTCGTATCTGGAAGGGCTCGAGGAAGCGGCGGCCCGCCGCCGGCCGAAGCAGACATTGCTGGTGTTGTTTCTTGGCAGCAGCATCGGTAATTTTGATCCACCGGCAGCGGAGACTTTTTTGCGCGACATCCGCCGGCATTTGATGCCTGGCGACGCACTGTTGCTTGGGACGGACGTGGAGAAATCGGTTCATGACATGCTGCTGGCTTACAATGACCCGACCGGCGTCACCGCGGCATTCAACCTGAATCTGCTCGCTCGGATCAATCGGGAACTCGGCGGAGACTTTTTTCTTCCGGGCTTCGCCCATGAGGTTCGGTATGATGAAGCCGCTCACCGGATCGAAATGCATCTCCGCTCGACCAGGCGGCAAACCGTCTCGATTCGAACCGCGGACTTCACCTGTACCTTCCGCGAGGGGGAAACCATCTGGACGGAAGCCTGCCACAAGTTTCGCATCGAGCAGATTCCCGGTCTCGCTCGACGGACGGGATTTCTGTGCGAAGCGCAATGGATCGATACGGAGTGGGCCTTTGCCGAGAATCTTCTGATCGCCGATTAACGAAAAAGCCCTGCGTCCCGCAAGAACTGCTCCGCCACTTCGCGGACGGGGCGATGCTCGCCATCCACCTGATAGTTCAACTTGCGCATGGTCTTGTCGGTGACCCGTCCGCCGAGTTCGACGAGGGCCTGCCGCAAGGGAGGATTGTCTTTCAATATCGCGGCGCGGACGACCAACCCGCAGTCGTAGGGAGGGAAATACCGCTGATCATCCTGCAGGACCACCGCATCCAACACCGACAACTGACCGTCGGTGGCGTTGCCCGCCACCATGCTGACCTGTCCCTGTTCGAGCGCTTTGTACAGCAAGCCGAGGTCCATGGTCTTTGGCGATCCCTTTAGCGGCAGATGATAGATGTTCAGCAGCCCGGCCAGTCCATCCGGCCGCTGCTGGAATTCGTACCCCACGCCGAGGTTCCACCCCGGAGCATACCGTGCCGCATCGCTCAGGGTGGCGATCTTGTGTGTTCGGGCATCTGCTCCACGGATGATCATGGCAAAGGTATTGTTGAAGCCGACCGGATCCATCCATTCCAGGGCGAAGCGCGCCAGATATTCGTCCCGGACACGCCCCATCACCGCAGCGCCATCACCGGCCGGTGGCAGCTTTAAGATGGTCGTCAGCGCGGTCCCCGTGTACTCAGGGTAGAGGTCGATCTCTCCGTGCACGAGCGCTTGATGGGCCAACATCGTCCCGCCCAGATTGAGCTTCCGATCAACCGGATGGCCAAGACGATGTTCGAGATGCTGCGCGACGATCTCGCCCAAGATGACTTGCTCGGTGAAATTCTTCGAGCCGACCGTGAGCGGGTGCTCCCTTGTACAGCCCACGATGCCGGCCGCCAACACTCCGGCGATCACACAGGCGACAATTTGTCTTCGACCCATTCGAGTCCTCGATCCGCCGCCACCGCGATCAAGGCGGCGGGAACCGCACCGGCCAAGAGCAGTGTGCTATCGACGGATGCCAGGCCGCGGAAAATAAACACCCCGAGCCCACCGGCGCCGATGGCTGCGGCAATGGTCGCCGTCCCGATCGTCGTCACCGTCGCAATCCGCAGGCCGGCCAGGATCGTCCTTGTCGCGAGCGGGAGCTCGACTTCCCAGAGCAGCTGCCGTCCGGTCATGCCCATGGCAATGGCCGACTCACGCACGGCCGGGTCCACGTTCAGAATTCCGGTGAGCGTATTGCGCAGGATCGGCAAGAGGGCATACAGGACGAGCGCGACGATCGCCGTGTGCTTGCCGATCCCGCCCAAGAACGGAAGAGGAATCAGAAACCCAAACAACGCCAGACTCGGCACCGTTTGCATGACGTTCGCAAATCCCAGCACCCATGTCTGTAAGAATGTGCGCCGGGTGAGCAGAATGCCGGCGGGAATGGCGACCGCCGCGGCAATCGCAATGGACAGGCCCACCAGATACAGGTGTTCGAGCGTCAACCCGAAGATATCCTGCGCCAACACCGAAGACATCACATCCGGTCCTTCCACTGCTCCGCCAGACATGTTCGAAAGGCCCGCACTTCCTCTTCTTCCGCCTTGAGGAACTCCGCACGTCCACCCAGAAAGACCAATCGACCGTTGTGCAGCACCCCGATGCGGGTGCCGAGCAGCAGCGCTTCCCGGACATCATGCGTGACGAGCAGCGCGGTCTTGCCGAGGGTGTCGCGCAGCGTGAGGAATTGTTGCTGCAGCTCCACACGAGTCACCGGATCAAGCGCGCCGAACGGTTCGTCCAGCAGCAGTAACGGCGGATCTGCCGCGAGTGCCCGGGCGACCCCTACCCGCTGCCGTTGACCTCCGGACAACTCGCGCGGATAACGCCCGGCGAATTGCGCCGAAGGAAGTCCGATGTGATTCAGCAGATCCTCGACGCGTGCGTCGATGTCGCGGAGCGGCCACCCTTCGAGGCGGGGAACCAGTCCGACGTTCGCGGCCACAGTGAAATGCGGAAAGAGGCCTGCATCCTGGATCACGTACCCGATCCGGCGCCTCAGGCGGATCAGATCCCAGTCGGTCGTGCGGACCCCCTCGATCGACACCTCGCCGGCGCTCGGCAGGAGCAGGCCATTCACCATCTTCAAGGCGGTGGTCTTGCCGGATCCACTCCGGCCCAGGAGCACCAGGGTCTCGCCGGCGCCTACATCGAAACTGAGATCGTGCAGGATCGTTTTCTGACCGATGCGTGCCGAAACCTTCCGGAAGGAGACCAGCGGATCCGCCTGCCTCTCGCTCACGTCATCCTCAGGTATTCGTGAACGAACTGCACCGCCATGGCCCCCTCACCGACCGCCGAGGCCACGCGCTTGGTCGAGCCGAGCCGCACATCGCCGGCGGCAAAGACGCCGGGACGGCTGGTCTCGAGGAAGAAGGGTTCCCGATCGGCCGTCCAATATAGCGAGCCCGATACCAGGGGTCCCGTCTTGACGAATCCCTTCGCATCGGTCTCAATTTCAGGGGGCAGCCAATCGGTACAGGGAATGGCGCCGATAAATGTAAACACGGCTGGGGTCCTCACCGTCCGTGTCTCGCCCGTTCGAAGGTTCTTGATGTCGACGGCCTCCAACCCGTGGTTTCCCACCATGCGGCAAATCTCTGCCTCGACGAGGACCTCGACGTTGTCCGCGCCCTCGATGCGATCGGCCAAATAGCTGGACATGCCCTTGCGGAGCGCGCCTCCACGGAGAAGCAAGTACACGTGCCTTGTGCTCTCCGAAAGAAACATGACCGCTTGCCCTGCCGAGTTGCCGCCGCCGACCACCACGACGTCCTGGCCGCCGCAGAGCTGCAGTTCCGTTGGAGTGGCGGCATAATAGACGCCCAAGCCGTCGAATTGCTCCCGCTTAGGAACATCCAGCTTGCGATATTCCGCGCCCGTTGCGATCAACAGGCAGCGGGTGGAAACCTGCTCGCGATCGAACCGGACAACGATCTTATCCTTCTCGAATTCCACGCGCGCCACCTGAGATGGAGACGAAAACTGGGCGCCGAATTTCTGCGCTTGCAGGATTGCGCGGTTGGCAAGTTCGGCGCCGGAAATCCCCGTCGGAAATCCCAGGTAGTTCTCAATCTTCGAGGAGGTCCCCGCCTGTCCTCCGGGGGCCCTCGCATCGACAACGGCAGTCGCCAGCCCTTCAGACGAGGCATACACGGCCGCAGCCAGTCCCGCCGGCCCGCCGCCGATGATGATCAAGTCATGGACGCGTTGCGCCAGCGGCCGCCTGACGCCGATCAACTCGGCCAGCTCCAGCGTTGAAGGATTTCGCAGCAACGGCTTGGAGCCGAAAACCACCACCGGCGTGTCGGCCTCGGAGAGTCCGAAGCCGTGCAGCAGGGCACTCACTTGAGGTTCGTGCTCCGTATCGATCCACGTGAAGGGAACTTGGTTTCTGGCGAGGAAGTCGCGGATGCGAAAGGTGTCGCGCGAGGAGCCGGCCCCCAGCACACGCAGACCTTTGAAGTCCGACGCCACGAGCAATTCCCGCCGAGCGATGAACGCACGCAGGAGTAGCTCGCCGATCGCCGGCCGCTCGCTCATGATGCGCCTGATGTCGCCGGGCGTGATCTCGAAGACTTCGGTGTCGCCGCGGGCGATCGCACTGATCAGCGCCGGCCGGCCGGTGACCAGGCTGACGTCGCCGCCGAACGCATGCCGTTCATGCAGCGCCACCCGCTTCGTCTCGCCGCTCGAATGCTCGACGATCTCTACCGCGCCGCGCTCAACGACGAAGAACTTGTACTCAGGATCCCCCGCCTTGAACAGGGGCTCGCCGTCGCGCAACACCCGCCGCGCGCCGAACTTGGCCAGTGCGGCCACTTGCGAGTCGTCGAGGGTGGGGAATGCGACCTTGTGCACGTCCAGATCGGCCATGGCTCTACCTCTGCGGCGATGAGCTTCCTGCCCTTACCGCAAGGATCGGGCGACCTTCGTCGGGACATCCAGTTGCATCTGATCGACATAACACCAGGCCCACCGCTCGCCCCGCTCGAACGAGGCCATCACCGGATGCGTCGTGTGCGTAAAATGTTTCGTGGCATGGCGATTGGGTGAACTATCGCAACAGCCGACATGACCACAGGTCAGGCAGAGACGGAGATGGACCCAGGACGACCCAAGTTTCAGACATTCTTCACAGCCTTCGGTGCGGGCAGTCACGGGCTGAACGCCCGTCAGATGTGCGCAGGACATGAATCACCTCTTTGGCTGAACGAGCAGGCAGTGGATATCATCGTAATCCTCGACGGATGCGAGAGTCCACATAGCGCCGCAGGAAGATCTTTGGCGGATATCACGGAGTTGAGGCTTCGAAACAAGTGCTACCGACGTCAGGATTAACGCTTGATCTTCAACGAAAGCACCCTGCTAGCTGTTTGCGGGGTGGGGGTCGTCGAATCCTGCACCGTGAAGGTAAAGGTATAGTCTCCATCCGTCCCTGCCGCTGGGTTGCCACTAATCTGACCGGTCACCGGATCCAGACTGAGTCCGTCGGGCAGAGGCGGTGTGACGGACCAGGTAAAGGGTGCAACACCTCCCGAACGTTGCAGCGTTCTATTGTAATTCTTGCCGACTTCGGCATCCGGTAAAGAGGCGGGCCCGGTGATCGCCAGGGCTGCGCCGATAGCGATGGAGAGAGACTGCGTATCGGCCTGAGCCAAGGTGTCTGTGACCCTTACGGTAAAATTCGCCGTGCCTGTATTCGTCGGAGTCCCTGAAATCACACCATCAGGACTCAAGGAAAGCATTGCCGGGAGCGCGCCGCCGGAGAGACTCCAGGTCAGTACGCCTATGCCGCCAGTCGCTTGGAGCGTCTGATTATAGGGTTGACCGACTGTGCCTCCAGGAAGCGAGGATGTCGTGATCTTCGGCGGGTTCGAGAGGTTGATGACGATCGAGAGTGCTTGCGTATCCGATTGTCCGGCGGCGTCTTGCACTTGGACGGTAAAGGACGATGGGCCTGGGACAGTCGGTGTTCCTGAAATGACACCGGTCGCCGCATCAAGATTCAGGCCCGGAGGCAGGTTCCCTGCGATGATGGTCCAGGTCCGCGCTCCCGTCCCGCCGACCGCCTGCAAGGTCTGGCTGTAGGGTTGACCGAGCGTTCCTGCCGGCAGCGTCTTCGTGGTGATGTTCGGGGGAGCAGCCGGGTTGATCGTGATCGACAGATCTTGGACATCCGACAATCCGGTCGCGTCTTGCACTCGGACGGTAAACGATGACGTGCCTGGCGCCGTCGGCGTGCCGAAAATGGCGCCGTTCGTTGCATTCAAACTCAAGTTCGCCGGGAGTGTTCCCGCGATGATGCTCCAGGTCAGCACTCCGGTGCCACCGGTCACCTGCACGGGCTGGTTATAGGGTTGACCGACGGTTCCTGCCGGCAGCGTCGTCGTCGTGATATTCGGCGGGTTCGGCGGCGGCGGAGTGGTGCCGATGGTGATCGAGAGCGGTTGCGTGTCCGATTGTCCAGCGGCATCGGCCACCCGGACGGTAAACGACGAGGTCCCTGGCGCCGTCGGCGTGCCGGCAATCACGCCCGATGTCGGATCCAAATTCAGGTTCGCTGGCAGTGTCCCTGCGCTGATGGTCCAGGTGAGTGTTCCGGTCCCGCCCGTCGCCTGCACCGCACGGCTATAGGGTTGACCGACTGTGCCGTTCGGGAGCGACGTCGTGATGATCGTCAGTGCGGCCGCGGGCGGCGTGATGGTCACGTTGAGCGTTTGTTGGACGGTTTGAGCCGGGGCCGAGTTGTCGCGCAGCGAAAACGTGTGCGTCGTGGTGCCCTCGGTCGTCGGTGTGCCGGTGATCGCACCCGTGGCCGTATCGAATGCAAGACCGGCAGGCAGTGCCGGACTGACGGACCATGTGTAGGGTGGCGTGCCTCCCGCACCGGTGAGGGCGGCCGAATA
>JBKPKC010000450.1:0-7236 GCA_046765595.1 Nitrospirota bacterium | reverse complement strand
GTCCTATCCGCGCTCCTCGCCTCAGCACTTCGGATTTCAATCGCCCTGGTAGAGATTTGTGTCGGTGTCGTCGCCACCTCGGTATTCGCCGCCTTTGACAGCACGCATCTTCTTGCCGCCAATTCAGAATGGCTCCGCTTTTTGGCCGCCGTGGGCGCCGTGTTGTTGACCTTCCTTGCGGGCGCCGAATTGGACCCTCAGGTGATGCGACAAAAATTGGCGGAGGTCAACGTCATCGGCCTGGTCGGGTTCTTCGCGCCATTTTTGGGATGTGCCGCGGTCGCGCGTTACGGATTGGGTTGGAATACCGATGCCAGTTGGTTGGCAGGCATTGCGCTCTCCACGACATCGATGGCAGTCGTGTACACGGTGATGTTGGAAAGCGGGTTGAACCAGACGGAATTCGGCAAGGGTATCCTCGGCGCCTGCTTCATTAATGATCTTGGGACTGTGGTCGCGCTCGGACTTCTGTTCTCGCCGTTCAGCTATAAAACCATTGTGTTCGTCGCCGCCACCGCCCTCCTGTTGGCGATACTTCCCGCCAGCATCGATTGGTTGACCCGTCGATATGGTCACCGTACCGCAGCGATCCGTACGAAATGGGTGATGTTGATGCTGTTCGCCCTCGGCGCGCTCGCCCTGTGGTCGGGCAGTGAAGCCGTCCTGCCTGCCTACCTTGCCGGAATGGTGCTGGCGGGAGGAGCGGCCAAGGATATTCATTGGATGCGCCGTCTTCGTACGTTGACTGTTGGATTTTTGACGCCGTTTTATTTTCTCCGCGCGGGCACGTTGGTCTCCCTTCCGGCCTTAGTGACTGCTCCGCTCGTCTTCTTGTCGCTCCTCGGCGGGAAGGTCGCCACAAAGATCATCGGTCTCTATCCCTTCATCAGCGTCTTTCGTCAGCATCCCAAGGAGCGATGGTTCTATACCCTGTTGATGTCCACCGGCTTGACCTTTGGAACCATCTCGGCCCTGTTTGGGCTGTCTCACGGTTTGGTGACTGAAGAGCAGTATTCCTTCCTTGTCGCGGCCGTCATTGCCAGCGCGGTGATACCCACGATCATCGCCGCGAAACTTTTTTTACCAACGCACCTCGTCCCCTCAGGAATTCACCCACGGAAACCTGCCTTACCTTCGAGTCTGAGTGAAGAAGGGTAAGCCGCATCTTTCTAGCCTTTAGGTGGGGTTTTCATCCCTGTCTGCTACAGTAAGGACAGTAGGTCGCATGATGAAGACTGCCTTGATTTGGAGTTTCTGCGTGGTTGGTTTGCTCTGGATAACCATGACGACGGCCTACAGCGAGATGTCGATCGCGAGCCTGCGCTCGTCGATTGAATCCTCCAATCTTGAAGTGGTGACCCTAGAAGGCATTGCGCACCTGGCCCGCCGGCAGCAACATGAATTGGGAGGACGGTGCGGCGGCGCGGGATTTGTCTTAACCGATGACACAGGCTCAATCGAGGTGAGCATTCGCCGGGCCAATCGCTTGCTACAACCCGTTCGCGAAGGGGATCGTCTTCAAGTCATCGCGCAAATAAGGGTCTTCCGTACGCGCGACAACGTCCCTTACCGGATCTGTATCGAGGCAACCGACATCCAGCACTTAACCCCTTAAGGACACGGTATCGCGATGACGACACGCTCAAGATTTCTCATATCGCTCGGGATAGGCGTCATGCTCTGCGGACTCGTCGGCTGTCAGTACTATGAGGACTTCCGCGTCAAAAAGGCGACCGCCGATCTGAAAGAGGAGCAAGCCGAATTGCTGCACGCGTATCGTCTCTGCCTGGAGAAATATCAAGACGAGCCTCCCAAGGCGAAGGAGTTTTGCGGACCCTACACTCAACGGCTTCGAGAGCTGGAAGTGACGCATCACTCCGGCAGGTAACGTGCCAGGGGACGGTCGCTGATCTCACATCAACTAGCGGAAATAGCGCCCGACGACCTGCGACTCGACCTCCACACGCTTTCGTTCCAACTTCTGGCGATTCATCGACAGTTCTTCCAATGTTTTCAGGAACTCTCCCTGACGGTCGTTCCATTCGCCGGCAATCCTGGGCTTCTGTCCGGCATCGGCCCGAGCTCGTTGAATCTGACTGACCGTAAAGAGGAGATGGTCACGCTGCAGGATCCACTGTTGAAGATGAAGTTTCCAGCCAGCGAGATCGAGCGCATGCAGCTCCTGAATGTTGGGATCTGACACCGTTGGCATCTGCTCGAGATCTGCAATATGCCGGCGAAGCTCGTCAATGCTGCCGTTCAACTCGACGATGCCTTGGTGCAGCATGTTGAGCACGGGATCGGATGATTGAGCCGAGGCCTTCTCGGGGGTTGGCCCGGCGCATCCAACAAACATGAACAGGCTCAGAGCCACTATGATCTGCCGATGCGCTCTCATCATTATTCCTCCGATCGTTCCGTTCAGCGATACTTGATGGCAACGCCTTTCAAGGTCGTGACGCGAACCGAGTAGGGTATTGCGGCATATTGCTGCGGGTATCCCCACCCCGGGCCCCAGGATCCATATGGGTATCCCCACGGCCCCCAGTAGCCATAAGGGCCTGGACCATAATAAGACGGCGCGTAATACCCCCACGGACTATAGACGGGCTGGTAGTTGGTTCGTTGTTCGATGTGGGTGATTGGAGTCGAGAACACCACGGCATCGGCGCCCAACTCGGCGGCTTTTTTCAGGAGATGCCGCTGGAGAGTTTTGACGTCTGAAGACGAGCTCTCACTCAGCTCCGCCATCTTGAGAAAAGAGGCGTCTGGTTCACGGCTCAAGATCTCGACATCGTTGACCTCACGAGAGGGAAACGTATCCGACGTGAGGCGAAGCACCTGCACCTGCGAACACCCCGCCTGCGATATCACCACGAGCAGCCACGCCGTCATGATCATGAAGGCTTTTGTGATCACGTCGAGAACCCACTCTCAGGCCTATGTTGGTACCGCTCGAAGTATGGAGATCCTGTCCGCATTCACATGGAACGCCGCAGATCAAATCGACCGTCTTGGAGACACCGATCATGGCTATTCGGAATCGTGAGGGCGGCTAGGAAAGCAGCGGCAATGTCATCTCTGGAGTCGTCCGGTGTCATTTGCGGGAAGCAGATGGAACGTTTTGCTGGACCCGTGCGAGATAGGTGGACATGAAGTGTTCGGGCACGTCTTGAATGCTCAGGTTCTTCAAATTATCCCAAAACGAGAACACGGATGACACTTCCGACGGATGCTCGGGGTAGTAGCGGTATTTGGCCCCGTCTTCGAGCACGACCTCAGGACCGAATTGCAGATACGGTCCTTCATCCAAGACGGCAAACACCTCGAACGGCGGCAGCGACGGCACCGGATCATTGGCGTCGACAAATCGAAGCAGTGGCAACGTGCGATATTTGCGCACCCCATCACGGTTGGTCACTTTCGGCTGGCCAAACGTCATGGCCTGACCGAGTTTGAACCCATCCTCCTTGAGCAGCATTAGGACGATCACGGCCGCAGCTCCGCCATAGCTGTGCCCCGCCACCCGAGTTTCATAATCCCTTTTGAGCAGGGGCTTGGCGAATTGATACACCTGAACGGCGGCATCGGCAAACCCTTTATGAAGGGGGATGCTGAGTCGGGAATCCACGACTTTGTTGTAATCCACGTCCGACCGGATGTTGATGAGGCTCGAGGTGCCGCGAACGACGATCCATTGCACGCGCTTGGCCTGATCGATCTCCACATAGGCTTTCATGCCGGAGGACACCGGCCCGCTGATGCTGATTTTCACGTCCGCGCCGCTCTGCCGCTGAATCGTGGCATCCTGTTCATAGGCGAGCGCGGCCCGCTGCGCATATTGAAGCGCCAGGGAGAAGTCGAGCGGTATCGGCGGCGTGGAGGGTGCAGACTTCTTCCCACAGGACGACAGCGCTCCCATCAATAGAAAGACGCACAGAACACGCGTGCATTGCATGAAGGACACATGTACCACCGGCATTGGTTCAACTCCTCCGCTCGAAGACAGAGATGGTGGAGATTGTCACGGTCTC
Organism: Nitrospirota bacterium; assembly: GCA_046765595.1. Taxonomy (GTDB): domain Bacteria; phylum Nitrospirota; class Nitrospiria; order Nitrospirales; family Nitrospiraceae; genus Nitrospira_C. Next base: position 3,202 of record JBKPKC010000450.1, on the reverse strand, counting down.
ACACAGACACATACTGGGGAACACACTAGAATCAGTGCGACTCGGTGGACGGCTCGCTAAAATTGGTCGTAAACACCTACAAAGCAAAGGTCGTCTGAGAACGATGTGCAGCGAGCACCTTGCCGATGAAAAAGGAGAATGAACATGCCAACTGCCATCCTATTCGCGCTGATCACGTTCCTTCTATCGACTTCGATGGCTTGGCCGGGTTCTGGCTAATGGAGCAAAAGAGCGCCGTTTCCCGAGCCGTCAGAGGAGTTGATCGGCGCATCGAGCGGGGGAAAGTTCTACTCGGCGGCCGTTAAGTGTGCAACGGGGTTGGGAGGCACCCCGCGGAAGCTTCAGGCTCGCGCACTGTTAACTATTTTTACAGAGGCGAATGAACATCCCCTGGGCATGGCGCAAAAAACTCGCGGCCTGAATGACGCTGAGCCTTTAGGAGCCCTTGCTGAGGAGGAGAAGTATTTCCCTTTGATTTTCTACGCTCATTTCTGCGTACAATCCGCCCGTGCCATCGAAAACCGCCTCTGAGCTCCACATGTTCCCTGCCAATGACGTCGGGATCGCTGCGGCAACGGTCCGTGGTGTGGATCTGCAACCCACTACATGAACGCCTCACGATACCATGGAGTGGATGGCCACGTCGGAAAGACCCCGCTCATCCGCCTGCGCCGCCTTTCGGACCTGACCGGCTGCGAAATCCTCGGGAAGGCCGAATTCATGAACCCCGGCGGGTCGGTGAAAGACCGAGCCGCGCTTGGTATCATCGAGGACGCCGAGGCAAGAGGACTTCTGCGGCCAGGCGACACGATCGTCGAGGGCACAGCCGGGAATACCGGCATTGGACTCACGGTCATCGGCCATGCCAAGGGCTACCATTCCGTCATCGTCATCCCGGAGACCCAGTCCAGGGAAAAACTCGACCTCCTGCGCGCGCTGGGCGCAGAGGTTCGCGCCGTTCCGGAAAAGCCCTACTCCAACCCGGACAACTACAACCACGTTGCCCGTCGCCTGGGGGAGGAAAAGGGCTGGTTCTGGGCAAACCAGTTCGACAACACCGCCAACCGCCTCGCGCACTACCGCACCACCGGCCCCGAAATCTGGGAGCAAACCGGCGGAAAGGTGAACGCGTTTGTCTCAGCCGTCGGCACCGGCGGCACGCTGGGCGGAACCGCGAAGTATCTCAAGGAACGCAATTCACACGTCGTGATCGGCTGCGCCGATCCGTATGGTGCGGCTATGTGGTCGTGGTTCACGAACGGCAACACCAACACGAACGACGGCGACTCCTTCGCCGAAGGCATCGGGCAGTCCCGCGTGACCAAAAACCTTGAAGGCCTCTCCGTCGACTGTGCGTGGCGGATTCCAGACCAGGATGCGCTCACCATCCTCTATCAGCTCCTGCGTGAAGAGGGGCTGTTCCTCGGCTTGTCCTCCGGCATCAACATCGCCGGCGCCGTGCGGTTGGCCCTCGAGCGCGGACCGGGCCAGACCATCGTCACCATCCTTTGCGACTCCGGCGCGAAGTATCAATCGAAGCTCTTTAATCAGGAATGGCAGGCGGCCAATGGGCTGAGGGCGGACTTGTCCGTCGATGTTCTGCTCGGCAAATCATGAGCCGAGAATGGAGGTTCCTCCGCAAATCTCACTGCGGACATTGCGTGAGGATGAACAGATCATCATTCCATTCGCCATTGATATGGGTTCGAAGGTAGGGGGCTTGACCGGCGGAACGCACTACGCCAACCTCTGAGCGCGTATTGGTGGCGGGATTCAGCACATAGAAGGTATTGCCTTTCAGTTCGATGCTGCTGATGACCTGCTCGCGCCGCCATCTCCACGTGCCGTGTGCACTCCCGATGTGCGTGATGTGCTCGTGTGGACTTTCGGGGTTCGGCTTCGTAATACAGGTAACCTGAACATCCGCCATTGTCTGTCCTTTCCTCACGGTGTCACTCGCCTCTGCCTCATACTTGCGGCGTGATGCCCAACGCCGATTCGACCGAATAGCGCAGGCTTTACCAAAGAAATCAGGGGAGATTAGGTCACAGCACCGCCGCACGAGGAGCCTGCTCCGGCGGTGCAGCCATAGCAGTGATTGCGTGTCACGATTCGACGGTGTTGAAGACGGGCAAGGTCAAAGTCGCGGATGTGGGAGGGACCATCAGTGATCGGAAGATCCAACATCTGGTTGAAGTCGCAATCGTAGAGCACGCCATCCCATCCGACTGAAAGGGTATACCGGCACATCACACCGGCAGCCGCTGCCGGATTGAAGGCGTTCGCGAGTCGTTCCATATACCCTTCGTAGTTACCACTCTCGAGAAGGAATTCTAGGAAACGGCTGATCGGCATGTTTGTGACGGTATAAAGATGGTTGAACTCAATGCCATGCTTGGCGTGCAGTTCTTTTCGAAACTGGGCTTCGATGGCTTCTTGCTTGGGAGGAAGAAACGCACCGACCGGGTTATGTACCAGATTCAACCGCAGGCCGCTGCCGGTTTTCCCGTATCCCAAGCTGTTCAATTGCCGCAATCCTTCAATGGACTTCGCAAAGACGCCCTCCCCTCTCTGTGCGTCGGTTTGGCTCGCGCGGTAATAGGGAAGCGATGCGACGACTTCAACGGCGTGTTCTGCGAGAAATTCCGCCAAGCCGGATTGTGACGGCAGGAGCAGAACCGACAAGTTGCATCGATCCATCACATGCCGGCCGAGCTTCCGGGCCTCTTTCACGAGCCAACGAAAATTCTCATTGAGCTCCGGAACTCCTCCAGTAATGTCGACGGTGGGAATATCCGTCTGAGACAGCGCGTCGATGCACTGCTCCGCGGTTTCTCTCGTCATGCGTTCCTGGCGGTCCGGTCCGGCATCCACATGACAATGCCGACAGGTTTGATTGCACAGCTTGCCGACGTTGATTTGAAACACGGCGATTCCAGTGGCATGCAGAGGATATAGATCAGCCTGTTGGAGTCGCGACTCGAATGAAGCGCAGGACTTCGTTTCCGCAAGATGCTTCAGCTGTTCGTCAGAGGAAGAGAGAGGGTTGTTCCGTTTCAATAACGTAAGGGTCATGTTGTGTGTCTCTGTCCCGCTAGATTCCAGCGCACCGCACAGCCTTTATCCTCTCAGGGGTGATCGTTCCATTACAGAACATTACAGCGACGCAGGTCAATTTTACTAATTTTACTATGGATGAGGG
>JBKPKC010000449.1:0-6095 GCA_046765595.1 Nitrospirota bacterium | reverse complement strand
GTCATGAACGGCGCACGACCCACCTTCAGACGGCGCAGCCATTTGACATTCATATTGCCTTCGAATCCCGGCAGCAGCAAACGGATGGGATAGCCTTGTTCGGGGCGTAACGCCTCCCCATTTTGGCCGTAGCAGATGATCGCATCGGCAAGGACCTCGCCCGTCAATGGCACGCTGCGAGTCAGGCCGGCGGCATCGCTGCCCTCAGCCAGCAACCAGGCGGCTTCCGGTTGAAGACCCGTGGCATCCAACAGCGTCGCAAGTCTGACGCCCGTCCACTCGCTCGTGCTCGTCAGACCATAGAGTTCCTGCACCGTCCGATCTTGTGGACCTGTCCACTCGTCGCGACTGTTCCCCGCACACTCTATGAACGCCACGCGCGACACCGACGGAAAGCGCATCAACTCGTCGACGGTGAACAACAATGGTCGCCCGACCAACCCGTGAATCAACAACCGATGCCGCGCGGGGTCGATAGCCGGCACTCCGTTGTGATGGCGCTCGAAGTGCAAGGCGGAGGGAGTCACGATGCCGTGGAGATGCTGAAGCGGCGTCAATGAATGGGAATTGCCCGCGGAGCGCCCGGCCGATTCGAACGGCGATCGTTCGCCGTAGGTCCGTGCCGGTGAGCCGGGAATGTGCATAGGGTCGGGTGTCTGCTCGGCATGCAGCGCCTTGCGGGTCGGCAGCAGGAGCGAGGATGAGCCCAACGCGATCAGCGACGCTCCCTTGGCGAGGAAGCGCCGGCGGCCCATCGGCATCAGTGGCGCGGACCGCTTCTGGACCTCACGCGCCCGCGAACGGTCCGCTTGAGGCGGGTCTTCTTTTTTCTCTTCCATAGACTATTTGAATCCGATGACCATGCCGTCAGGGCCGGCCAGCGGCTCCACACGCGTGCGGCTGAACCCGGCTTCCTTCATCCACTTTCGGCAATCGGCACCCGTGAAATCAAAGCCGCCGTGCGTTTCGATGAGCATATTCAAACTCATGAGCAACCCAAAGGCGTTGGTCTTACGGTCGTCGTCGATCAGCGCCTCATGAACGATGAGTGCGCCCTTCGGCGGCAACGCCTGATAGGCCTTGCGCAGCAACATCATCTTCTCCTCCAGATTCCAATCGTGAAGGATGTGTCCCATGATAATCACATCGGCGGACGGCAACGGTTCTTTGAAGAAATCGCCCGGGACGAACCGGAGGCGGCCATCGACCCCCCGCGACTTGGCATACGCTTCGAAGATCGGCTGCACGACAGGCAGATCCATGCCCATGCCGGTGAGGTGTTTGTGTGCCAGGGCGATCTCGACGGCCACGCCGCCTTGGGCACAGCCCACGTCCGCGAACGTGCGATACCGTTTCCAGGGTACCTTCTTGGCAATCGCTCGCGCAGACCCGAGGCTGAGACCGGTCATCGCCTTGAGAAAGCCTTCCAAACGCTTCGGATCGGCATAGAGCGTTCCGAAAAAGTCCTCGCCCGTCTTGGCTTCGTTCTGCGCCTTGCCGGTGCGCAAACCTTCGGTCAAGGAACCCCAAAAGCGGTACAAGCGAGCATTGGCCATTTCCAGAATGCCGCCCACATACGTGGATTTGTTGCGATCCAAAAAGAGCGCGGTTTCCGGCGTATTGGCATACCGTGTCCCGGTCCGCTTGAGCATGCCTAATGCGACGAGGGCGTCAAAAAAGTCCCGCGCGCTTCGAGGGTGCAATCCCAACTGCAGCCTCAAGGTTTCCGCATCACGCGGTCCGCGCGCCAATTCTGTGAAGAGTCCCAGTTCAATGGCGCTGAGAAGCGTCTTGGATCCCAAGAATCCGGTGCCGAGTTGCATGACTTTCGCAGGAGTGAGAGTGTGTCTTCCCATAGCCCAGTCCTTTCGCCAAAAGTAGAGACAGGCTACGCATGCCACCGGGTGGTGTCAACGGGGGTGGCACATGCCAAGTTGAGGTCAATCGCGAAGTCAGAGGTAAGGTACCGCGGAGCGAGAAAGGACCGACGAAGCGCTGGCTACCGCCGGTCCGACGGGCTGAGCTTACTTTTTCTCGACGATGTCGCTCTTCATAGGGCCAAGGATCCCAAGGAGCTCCTCCTTTTCGGCCTTCCCGACCTTGTGCTGATCGAGCGCCGCGACGAGATCTTCCACCAATGCCCCGAAGGCCGCATCCGTCACGCCCATCCCCGCATGGGTTTGTTTCATGGTGCGGCCAGTGTACTTGCAGGGACCGCCACTGCCTTCGCAGATTTGGTTCACCAGATGCATCTTCAGCTTCGTCAGGTCAGTGCTGGCGAAATAACCGTTGATCCGCTTGTCCGCACCCACTTTACCGACAAAGGTGTCGACCACGGCGGAGATGGCCTCTTTCCCCCCCAGCCGCTCATACAACGATTGCCCCTTGGGATTCTCCGCCCACACCGCACCCGCCGATACTAGGACAGTCAGGACCACTATTCCAACCATTCCCCTTCCCTTTCCCATCATACCCTCCTTGTGAGTGATACCCATCACGCCCACGACTACTCCGTTCCCGACCTAAGCGGACAACGGGACAATGAAGCCGCCTGCCTCACGAAATTCCCGCTGTTGGTCTTCGGTGAACATCACCAACGGCTCTGCATGGCAAAAGCGACATTCCCGGGCCGTAACCGAAACGGCGACATGTCCCTGGATGGCAACATAGGCGTTCGCCAACCGCAACGCCGTCGCTTCATCGCTGGTCATGACGTCGAAGTGGAGCATTCGGCCATCGGTCTTCACCCAGGTGTCGAAGACATTCACCGTTTCCATAAGCCTCCATTAGTTAGTATTCCTTTCTAACTAGCAGACCGGCAACGCCTCGTCAAGCCCCTGCTTCCGCGGGGGAAGAGCCCGGTCTGCCAGGGCTGCTCCCAGGACAGTCCACCAAACCCTCTGCGCTACGATGCCTCGACAGGGCTTATCACCCGCCGGGGAGCGGACAGAACATGGTCCAACGCCTGAGTCGCCTGCTTGGTCTTGTGATCTGCTGCTTCGTCATCGCGGGGTGCGGAGGATCGAAGGAAAAATCGATCGAATTCATCTATCTCGCCTTGGGCGCAAGCGATGCGACCGGTGTCGGCGCATCGCCGCTCACGGAAGGCTATGTCTATCTCATCGCCCGCGAACTCGACCGGCAGATTCCTGGCGTGTTTCTCGTCAACCTTGGCGTGCCGGGTGCTCGAATCGATCTCATCAAAGAGCAAGGCCGTGTCGCCAAACAGCTCGGCACGAAAGCCGATCTCGTGACGCTGTGGACCGGAGCGAACGATCTGGTGAACGGGGACGACCCGAACCAATTTCAAGAGCGCTTACGCACCTTGTTGGGGATGGTAAAAGAGCACATTGCGCGGGCGATCGTCGTGGGAAATGTGCCGGATCTGACGCAGTTGCCGCGTTTCCGGACGAGTCCCAGCCCCACGGTCACGACGACACGCATCGAGGCGTTCAACCGAGCAATTGCGGAAGAAACCCGCTCAGCGGGAGGCTCCCTCGTTGATTTGCATGCGAGTCCGGTCCGGGACAACCTGGTCTTCGACGTGGACGGGTTTCATCCGAACAATGCCGGCCACAGAGAAATCGCCAGGCAGTTTCTGCAGGTGGTGTTGCCGAAAGTCCATCAACGATAGGGAATCAGGCGGCGGAGGACGTGTCTTCCGTGATGTGCTGGGCCGATAAAGGCGTGGCAATCTGCTCCAACGAACGGCCTTCAGCCTGGACGCCCAACAACAGTTCTACCAGCGCGCCCAGCAGCATCAATCCGGCACCGAGCAGGTAGCCGTAGTATACGCTGGTCACGGAGGTCTCGATCATGCGGCCGTACAGCCAGGGCGCGATAATACCCGCCCCTTGTGCCACCATGAAAAAAAACGCGATGGCCATCGCCCGGATTTCCATCGGGAAGACCTCACTGACCGTCAGGTAGGCGGCGCTGGCGCCAGCCGAGGCAAAAAAGAAAATCGACGACCAGGCCAGCAGATGTGTGGTCACCGTAAATGAAGCCGTCCAGAAGAAATACCCCGTCAGCCCCAACAAGACTCCTGCCGTCGCATACGTGAAGCTGATCATCTGCTTGCGGCCGATCGTGTCGAAAAATCGTCCCAAGAGGAGCGGTCCGAGGAAATTGCCGAGTGCAAACGGCAGGAGATAGAGGCCGATAGTACTGTTGGGCACATCGTAGTACTTGGTGAGGACGAAGGGAAAGGTGAACGACACGGCGTTGTACATGAACGATTGCGTCACCATCAATGCCAGGCCGAGCACGGTCCGTCTGGGGTAGGACCGGAACAGCTCACGCGCCACCGTCGCGATCGTCGCGCCGTGCGGGCGCGTGCGCACCGTGATGGTGCCTCTCGGCTCAGGCAAGGTCTTGCCCCCTTCATCGCGCGACACTTGCCGCTCGATGCGTGAGACGATGTCCTCGGCTTCGTGGATTCGGCTGTGAGTCATCAGCCAGCGTGGACTTTCCGGAATGAACCGGCGAACGAGGACAATGGCGAAGCCGAGCACGGCGCCGAATATGAAACAGAGCCGCCATCCCAGCCATTCAGGAACGAGATGGGGATTGAGCAGGACTACGGACAGGAGCGCACCGGTCGCCGAGCCGAGCCACCATGTGCCATTGATCGCCAGGTCCGTGTGCCCCCGGCGCCGCGCCGGAATCAATTCGTCGATGGCCGAATTGATGGCGGCATATTCCCCACCGATTCCAGCTCCCGTCAGAAACCGAAACAGCATGAGACTCGCGAGATCCCAGGCAAATGCCGTGAGGATGGTCGCCACAAGGTAGAGCACCAAGGTGATCATGAACCATTTTTTGCGTCCCTGCCGGTCGGTGAGATAGGAAAACACTAGCGCGCCGAGCACCGACCCTGCGAGATAGGCGGACGCCGCCAATCCGACCTCAGATTCCGTCAACGAGAGGGTCGTGGGATGGGTGAGGACCGGTCCAAGCGCCGCGACGATGGAGACTTCGAGTCCGTCGAGGAGCCATGTGATGCCGAGCGCTGACACGACCAGCCAGTGCCAGTTCGACCAGGGCAAGCGATCCATGCGTTGGGGAATGTTCGTGACGATGAAGGGAGGCGGTTCGACCATGGTCACCATCCCAATTGCCAGCGATGTCCGTATCGTTCGAGCAATTGGTCCGCCTCGACCGGCCCCCAGGTCCCGGCCGTGTACGACGAGGGCTCATGCTTCGCGGCGAGCAGAGGATCATAGAGGCGCCACGCGGTTTCGGTGAATTCAGCGGTCACAAAGAGCGTTTGATCGCCGATCATAATATCCCGCAGCAGCGTTTCATAGGCTTCCGGCAGTTCGCCTCCAAAGGCCTGTTTGTAATCAAATTGAAGCGCACGATTCGTAAAGCTGAACGGACGGCCGAGCGTTTTGACGGAGAATCCCAGGGAGAAGCCTTCACTCGGCTGCAGCGTAATGACGAGCTGATTGGGCGCAAGGCTGCCGGGGTCGAGGGAGCGAAAGACCATGGTTGGCGCCGGCCGGAATGTGACGCCAACCTGGGTGATTTTGCGGGGCAAGCGTTTGCCCGTGCGCAGATAAAACGGCACTCCTCGCCAACGCCAATTGTAGATTTCCATTTTCAAGGCCACGAACGTTTCGGTGGAGGAATCAGGCGGGACCCCCTTTTCCTCACGATAGCCGGGAATTCGCTGGCCGTCGAACTCCCAGGCGCGATACTGGCCGAACACGACGTCCTTCGAATCAATGGGCGGAATGGAATGCAAGACTTTGAGCTTCTCCGTCTGAATCGCGCCGGCATCGAAGGACACAGGCACTTCCATGGCCACCACGGTCACGAGCTGCGTCAAATGGTTCTGAAGGATGTCGCGGAGGGCGCCCGCCTGCTGATAATACGCCCCGCGGTGTTCGACACCGAGATCTTCGGCGACGGTCAGCTGCACGCTTTCCACTGAATCCCGGTTCCACAGCGATTCAAAAATGGGATTCGCAAAGCGAAAGGCGAGCAGATTTTGCACCGTCTCCTTTCCCAGATAGTGGTCGATTCGGTAAATCTGGGATTCGTCCAAGTACCGATGGAGGAGTGAATTCAACGCGCGCGCCGAGCGGAAA
>JBKPKC010000448.1:0-5057 GCA_046765595.1 Nitrospirota bacterium | reverse complement strand
GTACAAGGTCAGCGAGAAGCGGTGAGCAGGAGTTTCCCTAGGCGCTCAGGTGAAGGATCACCGGCGGGAAGCGCTTGCCCCCATCCGATAGAGGGACCATCCGGCCAGCGCCACGATCACGAGGCCCGGCCAGCCGCCGAGCGGAGGTGCCTCGAACAGCATGAACGGATCCGGATTGAGACCAGGCCAGAAGGCGCCGAGCGCGATGGGAAGGGCCAGGAGAATGCCCATCAAGGCTTCACCGGTGATCAAGCCCGCGGCGAAGAGGAGTCCGCGCCGCGAGCGCTCGTCGGGTGTTGCGGCGACGCGGCTCGCCACTGCTGCGATAACGCCGCCCAAGAAAATTGTCGCCGAGAGTTTCAACGGCAAGTAGATGCCGAGGGCCACGCCGAGGACAGGCAGGCGGAAGTCGCGGCCGTCGGCTTCCAGCCGTCGGTCGATGACGATGACGAGCAGACCGATTGCTGCCCCCAGTCCGACCAGCGGCCAGGGGAGTCCAGCACCAAACACGCTGCGCGTGAGGCTGGCCATCAAGGTCGCTTGCGGAGCGCTCAGCGGATGCGGATGGGCGGCGGTTGCTACGCCGATGCCGTATTTGGCCTGCAGCAGCGAGAGGACCGGCACGAGCACCAGTGCGCCCGCCAGCACCCCGACCACCTGCATGATCTGCTGCTTCCACGGGGTCGCCCCCACCAGATGGCCCGTCTTGAGGTCCTGTAAGTTGTCGCCGCCCATGGCGGCAGCACAGCAGACCACGGCGCCGATCACGAGCGTGGCCGCCGGCCCGGCTGGATTCCCGGCGCCCATCAACAGGACGAGTAAGAGCGAGGCCACCATGATCGTGGCGATCGTGACGCCCGACACAGGATTGCTGGAGCTACCGACCAGCCCTGCCATGTATGCCGCGACCGACGCAAAGAGAAATGCCGCGATCGCCATCACGAGCGTCATGAGCAAGCCAATCGCGAGATTGTGCACGACCGTGCTGTAGATCCATGTCATCGGGAGCAGCGCCAGTGCAAACGGAATGAGGATCCACGGGAGCGGTGCATCCTGCTCTGTCCTTGGCACGGCCGATTGGTGCGACGGCGATGCACGGTAACTCTCCCGCAGCGTCTCAAAGCTTTTCCAGACCGGCTCGCGCAGTTTCGTCAACGTCCAGAGTCCGCCGGTCAGCATGGCCCCGATGCCGACGTACCGGATCTCACTGCTCCAGATCGCCATGGCCGCCGGCAATCCGGTCTTGCCAGGCGGCATGCCGTACACGTGGCCGTACGCCGGCATCAATATCAACCAACCGATGACGCCGCCGAGAAAGACCACCGCGGCCGTGTTCGCGCCGATGATGAATCCGACAGCCAGCAGCGCCGGCGACAGATTGACGCCTGCATACCACACCGTGCGGCCGGCCTGAGCTGCACCTTCGAAGGATTCCGTCCATAACCGCAGCCCGCTCTCGCCCATCTTGACGGCACCGCCGAAAAGGGCCGCCGCAAGCAGCGTCCGGAAGTCGCGGGCTGTCTCAGCCGGAAGGGCTTCACGCCCTTCATTGGGACTGGATTGACTCAGCGCCCCGACTTTCAAAACTTCCGCGGTGGCTACGCCTTCGGGAAACCGCAGGCGAGCCGTCACGATGAGCGCCCTCCGCAACGGAATGGTAAAGAGCACCCCGAGCAGACCGCCGACCGTGGCGATCGAGGCGGTTTGCCAATAGTCGAAGTCGGCCCAATAGCCGACGAGCAAGAGCGCGGGCACGGTGAAGATGACGCCGGCCGCCAGCGCTTCACCGGAGGAGGCGGCGGTCTGAATGATGTTGTTCTCGAGGATATTGGACCGTCTGAACAGCCGAAGGATTGCCATGGAGGCGACCGCCGCGGGAATCGAGGCGGACACCGTCATACCGGCGAAGAGGCCGAGATACGCATTGGCCGCGGCCAGCACTGCCGCAAGAACGATGGAGAGCACGACCGCTTTGACGGTGATTTCAGGAAGCGTGATTGAGGGTGGGACGACGGGCTGGTCGTCCCTCATGCGCACCATCGAGCAGACGTCATGGCCACCGACGCGAAGTGATTGAAGAATTACACGGTGAGTTATAGGCTGAGTCAGGCATGCATGTAAAGGGACGGGCATGAGCAGCGGCGATTGGGATTTGCCGGACGCAGAGTTTCTGACGGCGGTCTATGAAGTGGATGGGACTGAGGAGGAGGCGCAGGCGAAGGCCGAGCGCATTTGTCTCGATCAAACCATTGAAGGCGATGCCGAGCTTCTTGCTCCCTCGGTGCGCTCCGGCATCGTCGGGCGTCTTCAACATCTTCGGCCGCTGCCGACAGGAGGCTATCAAGCGGTTATTCGGTATCCGGAAGCGCTGGTTGGCAGCGACTGCAGCGACCTGCTGAATCTGTTGTTCGGCACGTCGAGTTTGCGCTCGGATGTGCGGCTGTCGTCATTTACATTCACGAAGAGGCTGCTCTCGCGATGGCGCGGACCGCGCTACGGTCTTGGCGGCCTTCGAAAGCTGACGGATGTCTCGAATCGACCGCTCGTCTGCGCAGTGTTGAAACCATTAGGACGTTCGCCGAGCGAATTGGCGCACCTTGCGACGCAATTCGTGCTCGGCGGCGCCGATCTGATCAAGGATGATCAGGGCCTGCTCGATCACGTCTTTTGTCAATTCGACGAACGTGTCGCCCGCTGCGCGGAGGCGATTGCCAAAGGGAGTGCACAAAGGGGGCGGTCCTGCCTCTATTTTGCGCATATCAGCGGGGCGTTGGATGCGATGCGGCGGCGCGCCCTACAGGCGAAGCGATTGGGAGCGAGCGGCCTGTTGGTGGCTCCTGGCGTAACCGGTTTCGATGCACTGCGTGCGATTGCATCGGATCAGACCCTGGCCCTCCCGGTGTCAAGCCATCCTTCGTTTCTCGGAGCGGCGGTCTCTCGACACGGCCTCACGCCCTCGGTCGCCTACGGATTACTGCCTCGGCTGGCCGGTGCTGATATGACGATCTATCCCGGATTCGATGGCGGCTATCTCATGTCGAAGAACGATGGCCTTGATGTCGCGGCGAGCTCCCGTCAGCCGTGGGATCATCTCCTGCCGGCGATTCCCGGCGTCGGCGGCAGAATAGGCATGGATCGCATTGCCGACGTGACGAGCGCCCTTGGCAAGGACGTCGTGTTCGTGCTGGGCAGCCGCATACAGCAGAACGAACGAGGAGTGGCCGCAGCGATAGAAATGTTCCAGCGGGAGTTGGCTCGGTCGCTCTAGGGGTCTCCTGCGAGTCAGCTATCGGCTCGTCTGCGCCCGAAGGCCCGTCTGATTGATCCGATAGAGTGTCGTGGCCCAGCAGGTGGAAACAAAGGCGAGATGGAACATGACGTCAGACCAAGGGCCGAAGAGATAGCCCGTCTCCGAGCCGTGCGCATAGGCGATGAAGAGCGTGAGCGCACCGACCGTGAGCCATCGGGCTCCGGCGAGCGCCGTCGACCGTTCGTGGTCATGGAGGCTTTCAGCGGTCAGTTCGGCTGCCGGTACGCCGCCTGTCAGCCGGCCCAAGTTCAGATGAGGCCACTTTCCTTGGCGAAGAAGCGCCAGCCCGCCGACGGAGACCATGCTGCCCAACAGGGTCAAATCGAAGGTGCTGATCATGAAGACCGCGTCGTGACGGTGAAGTCCTGGTACAGCGGCGCGTACGGTACAGGAAGCGGCATGATGAAACAAGGGAAAACCGCGATTCACGAGAAGAATTGTGAGGTGGCTCATGACCGGCGACATTGCGCCTGATTCCATTGAAGCTCCGTACCAGCGGGCCCGCGCGATTGCCACCGGACTCCTTGTGGCCATGGCCTGTCTATTTGTGGTTTCGCTGCTCTGGGAACACCACTATCCGGCGCTCCGCTGGCTCCGCGCGTTTGCAGAAGCAGCCATGGTCGGCGCGCTTGCCGACTGGTATGCCGTGACTGCGCTGTTCAGGCGGCCGCTTGGCCTGCCGATTCCGCACACCCAGATCATCCCCCAAAACAAGGACCGTATCGCCGCGAGACTGGGCAGCCTGACGCAACGTCAGCTGCTGACGCCTGCCGCTATTGGAAGACTCGTCGAGTCATGGCGCGTTCCGGACGAGTTCACCGCGGTGCTGCTCGATCAGAGCCGAAGACAGGTGCTCACTCAGGAGGCGGCACGCCTCTTGGAGCGCATGGTGGACGTCTCTGAGGATGCCGCAATGCAGCACTTCATCCGTCACCTCGCCACGAAGACGCTCCGCGGCCTCCGCGTCGCGCCCCTGATGGGGCAGGTGTTGTCGGGCTTTCTCGAAAGCCCCCAACGGGACCGGTTGCTCAACGATGCGCTGAATTACGTGACCAAGGCGGTGGAAGCGCATCGAGAGCAGTTGTGCGGTCTCATCGCCGACAAACTACCTTGGTCCCGCGTTCTGAATCTGGTCCGGCTCGACGAAAAGGTTGCCGGAAAGCTTGTCGACTGGTTCCTCTCGTTGCTGCGGGACATGCGGGAGGACTCGAATGATCCATTCAGGCAACGATTGATCGAGCGCCTCGAGGCGGCGGCGGAATGGTTGACGCACTCGGCGGAGGCCTTACAGCAGGAAGAGGCCATTAAAGCGGATCTCTTCAACTACGATGCGCTGCGGCAATTCATCGACGAATCCTGGCACAGTCTCAAACAATGGTTGTTGACTGATTTGAGGCAGGAAGCATCGGACACGCGTGCCACTCTCGATGCGGTCTTGAGCGGCCTTGGGGAGACCCTCAAGACGGACCCCGATTTTGTGGCGCTGTTGCAGCGGGGATTGCAAAATTTCGTCACCGATCTGGCCACGAGGCACCGAGACAGAATTGGCGAGCTCGTGACGGCTACCGTCCGCGACTGGTCGGTCATTCATATGGTGGAGACAATCGAACGGGAGGTTGGCACGGATTTGCAGTTTATCCGCATCAACGGTGCCTTGGTGGGGGGGCTTGTAGGAGTAGTTCTGCACGGCCTGGCCGTGATAATTGCCAAGTTATAGATCGGTGCTATATTTCATATATGCCACGGC